>JAYTHJ010000211.1:0-12074 GCA_043732725.1 Sphingomonadaceae bacterium
CGATTGCCGGATCTGGCACCAGCGTAAAATAGGCGGTCAGCAGCCTGGGTACGTTGACGAGCAGCGACCGCGGTGCCGGCTTACCGGCAAGGGGACTGATGGTTTCGGACATGACGACCTCTATGCTGAGGAGCCGAGCGTGACATGCAGGCGATGCGTCGCGCCGTCATCGACCAGCACGATCGGTGTCGAGACCGGGAGCGCTGTGTCGTCGAGGCGGACGGCGACCACACCGCGGCAGACACCGTCGGGATTGTCGACGACGATGTCGTAGGTGGTGGAGCGATGCAGGAAAACGATGCCGAAGCTCGGCCAGTGGCGCGGAATGCAAGGATCGATCCGTAGCGTCTCGCCGGTTAGCCGGAAACCCAGTACCCCCTCCAGCGACACCCTGTACATCCACGCTGCCGAGCCGGTGTACCAGGTCCAGCCGCCACGCCCGATATGGGGTGCCTGCGAATAGACATCGGCGCAGATCACATAGGGTTCGACCTTGTACCGGCTGATCGCGGTCGCCGTGTCGGCGTGGCGGATCGGATTGAGCATGGCGAGGATTTCCCCCGCGCGGTCGCCGTCACCCTGCATCGCAAAGGCCAGCGCCGTCCAGGTCGCAGCGTGGGTGTACTGCCCACCATTCTCGCGGATTCCCGGCGGATAGCCCTTGATGTAACCCGGATTGCGATCCGGATTGTCGAACGGCGGTTCGAACAGCAGCACCAGACGATCGTCGCGACGCACCAGATACCGGTCGAGCGCCGCCATCGCGCGCGTCGTGTGGGCGGCGTCGCCCGCGCCAGAAATGACAGCCCATGACTGGGCGATCGAGTCGATCCGGCATTCGCGGTCGCCGACCGAGCCCAGTGCGGAACCATCGTCAAAGAACGCACGCCGGTACCAATCCCCATCCCAGCCGGCACCATCCAATGCCGCCTGTAGCAGTCCGGCGTGGTGCCGCCATGCCTCGGCCTTTTCCGACAGTAAGCGTCGATCGGCCAGCACTGCGCAATCGGTGAGCGCGCCGAACAGAAACCAGCCTAGCCAGACGCTTTCACCGCGGCCACCGGCGCCGACCGCATCCATGCCATCGTTCCAGTCGCCGGTTCCCATCAGCGGCAGGCCGTGCGCGCCGGTTGCGAGACTGGCATCGAGCGCCAACGCGAGGTGATCGAACAGCGACGGCTGCTCGATCGTGATGGTCGGCTGAAAGAACGCATCGTGTTCGCCGTCGCCCAGTATCGGACCGGCAATGAACGGCACTGGTTCATCGAGAACGGCGGCATCGCCGGTAACTTTCACATAATGTGCGATCGCGTACGCCAGCCAGGCGCGATCGTCAGAAACTCGTGTGCGTACCCCTCGGCCCGATTCGGGCAGCCACCAATGTTGAACATCGCCCTGCACAAACTGGCGTGCTGCGGCACGCAGCAGGTGAGCGCGGGCGATATCGGGCCGCGCCATGCACAGCGCCAACACATCCTGTAGCTGGTCGCGAAAACCATAGGCACCGCTCGCCTGATAGAAGGCGCTGCGCGCCCAGACCCGGCAGGCCAGCGTCTGATAGGGTATCCAGCGATTGAACATGATGTCGAGCGCGCGGTCGGGAGTGCTGATCTGGAGGACGCCGAGCGTCGCATTCCATTGCGCGGTCACGGCTTCCAACACCGCGTCCAGATTTGCGGCGCGATACTTGGTTAGCAGTGTTTGGGCTGCAGCAGCGCTCGCCGCCTGACCGAGAAAGCAGACGATGTCGGTGGTAGTGCCGGGTGCCAGCCGGATCTTTGCCTGTAGCGCGGCGCACGGGTCTAACCCCGCCCCGACGTTTCCCGACAGCGGCCGCTCCGATGCCAATGCCTGCGGTCGGCCGATCGCGCCATTGCGACCGAGAAATTCGGTCCGATCCGCGGTGAGCGTCGTTTGCGCACCGTTCAGATCGGCGAAAGCGACATCATCGCCGAACGCCGCATTCCAGCGGTTGCGTGCGAAGATGGCACCGGTTGCCGGATCGACCTCTGTGGTCACAAATGGTGCGCTCGCTGAACGGTTCTGACCCAGCACCCATTCGGCGTAGGCCGTGATCGACAGCGAACGCGGCCGGCCGGACACATTGGTGATCCGCAGTACCGAAATCTTGATGGGATCATCGACCGGGACATATTGCGTTAGCGACAGCTCAATACCGTGCGCGGACGTTTCGAACCGGCTGAAGCCTTGGCCGTGGCGAACCGTATAACGGGCCGCCGGATTGCGGATCGGCAGCGCGGTTGGCCCCCAGACGTTGCCAGTCTCTTCGTCGCGAACGTAAATCGCCTCGCCGGGTGGATCGCAGACAGGGTCATTCGACCACGGCGTCAACTGGTTTTGCTGGCTGTTGCGTGCCCAGGTGAAGCCGCTGCCGTCGGCGCTGGCCTGGAAGCCGAAACCAGGATTGGCGACGACGTTCAGCCACGGTGCCGGCGTCGTCTGACCGTTGTCGAGGATCGTGACATAGTCGCGGCCGTCATTGTCGAAGCCGCCGCTGCCATTGAAATATTCGAGCTCGGGATATGGCGGCGCGGGGGAGCGCGTTGCCGTGCGCATCGGCACCGGCATCGCGGCACCCGCACCACGGCCATCGGCATCGCTGGCGCGGCGTAGCTGATCGCCAAGCGAGCCCCGGTCACCGTGCAGCACGATACGGGCACAGCTGGCGATCAGGCCACCCAATTCGGGCGTGATAAGATCGGAGCGGAGCACGAACACCGCGCCGGCGGCCTTATCCCCCGTACCAGCAAGCGGCCGCAGCATCCGGACCAGCGCATCGAGCGCGGCCTGAAGGCCTTCGGCATAGGAAGCGCCGCGTTCGTTGATGATCACGAGATCGACCGCGAGCCGCTTCAGCCGCCAATATTCGTGCGCCCGCAGCACCTCGCGGACAAGCGCGAGATGGGCTTCATCGTTGATCCGCACTAGGACAATCGGTAGGTCCCCCGAAATGCCCGCAGCCCATAGCGTCGATGGCGCGCCGGACCAGCGGGCGATATCGACAGGCGCCGCCCGCAGCGCCGGATCGGAGAACAGCACATGGCTGGCCAAGCGTTGGAAACGATGGGCCTCCTTACTGTCGAGGCCGAGATGGCGCAGTTGCATCTGCGCCTGCGTCCAGGCCAGCGTACTCGTACGGTCGAAGGCGATCGGGTCGTGATTCCGGTCGGCAAGCGCTAGAACTGCCTCGCGCGACGTCGCTACCACCGTCCAGAAGCTGACGCGCACACTTGATCCTGCCGGGACGCGAACGTGCCGCCGCAGGCTGAAAACCGGATCGAGCACGGCACCGACCGAATTCGACAGCGGCCAACCGTTGATGATGGCGGCGGGAGTGTGGATCGTGCGGCCACGACCGATGAAACGCGATCGGTCGGTCTCGTACTGGACTTCACCGGTTGCTTCGCCGACGACGACGCTTAGATGTGCGGCCCAGATTTCGGGGTCGCTGGCACCGCGACGACGGCGCGTCGCCAGCAACGCACCAAGTTCGGGTACGAATTCGGTCTCGACGAAAAGCGCGCCGAACGCCGGATGCGCCAGATCGTCGGACTGTCGCGCCAGCACCAGCTCGGCATAAGACGTGACATCGACGACGCGGTCGCGGGTACCATGGTTGGTGATCGAAAGATGTCGAACCTCGGCATCGTCGTCCGGCGACACCAGGACTTCCATCGCCGTCACGAGCTCGTCGTCGAGGCGGGTGATCCTCGCCGCGCTTTCGGAAAAGGCAACGTCGTATTGATCGGGTTCGACAGCGGTCGGCTGGAAGCCTGCGGACCAGATCGCGCCGGTGTCGTAATCACGGACGAAGAGGTGCGCACCGCGTTCGTCGCAGGTGACGTCTTCGCGCCAGCGCGTGATGGCGATGTCGTTCCAGCGGCAATAGCCGGATCCCGTCGCCGTCAGCATCGTCGAAAGCCGACCGTTCGAAAGCAGATGCGTGCGCGGCACGCGCGAATGCGGCGATGAATAATGCCGATCAGTGTCGGGCACGACGATGGCCGCAGACTGATTGGTAGAGCCGGTAAGTTCGGAAGGCGAGCGGGCGACGGCAAAATCGCGCGGCATGCGTTCTTGCAACAGCAGTTCGGAGGCGCGGACGATCGGCTCGGCATGAAAACGCGCTCGCATGCGGCCGTCGTGCAACGCATTGCCGATGCCGACCACCACCATCCCCTGATGATGCGCCATGTAGGCCCGCACGATCGCCATGGGGGTCCCCTTGGGCAGCCGGGACCGCGTGTAATCGAGCGCCTCGTACCAACCATAGATCCCGCGCGCGCCTAGGCCGGCCATCCTGCTAAAATTGGCTGCCGCTGCCGCCGGATCGATCATCGCGGCGAGACCGCTGGCGTACGGTGCAATCACGAGATTGTCGCTCAGTCCGCGCTTGTAGCCGAGATCGGGAATACCAAAGCTCGAATATTGGTAGGTCTGCTCCGGATCGCGGATGTCGTATTCCGATTCCGAGATTCCCCAAGGTATGCCTCGTTTGTCGGCGTAGGTGCGCTGACGCCAGACGATCAGCGCATTGGTCTGGGCGAGCAGGCTCGCGGCCGGCGCGCGCATCACTAACGACGGCATCAGATATTCGAACATCGATCCGGACCAGGAAATCAACCCCGAGCCGCCATCAATCGGCGTCAGCGTGCGACCGAGCCGGAACCAGTGCTTGGCCGGCAGATCGCCCTTGGCGATGGCGATAAAGCTCGCCAGCCGCGCTTCCGAAGCCAGCAGATCATAGAAATTGGCATCGAGACTGGAATCATCGACGCGGTACCCGATCGAAAGCAACTCGCGCTCGGGATCAAATAGGAAGCCGAATGCCATGGCGTCGAACATCGCCTTGGCGCGGCTGGCGAGGCTGGCGAGGCGGTCGAGGCGCGCGGCAACCGTGGCGCTCGCGGCTTCGACTTCTTCGCGCCAGCCGCCGACGCTCGCACGGAGCGCCCGCGCCCAAGCGAGAACCTCGCTATCCCCGTCCGCGGCTACGGTCTCGCGCGCAGCGCCAATAAGCGCGTCGGCGTGATCGCCAAGATCGTGCAGTTGCGCCGAAAATTCGGTATCGGTCGCGGGTTCGGCCGAAAGCCGGATGTTGAACATCGCGAGGCGCTTCAGCAACGGACCGGCGGCGCTCTCGGACAGCGTGCCAACCGTCCGCCCCGTCGCAACAGCCTCGGCTAGTAGCGCGGCGGCGTCCTCGACCCCGGCTGCCCAGCCCGCTCCGACGGCCGGACCGGCGGCGATTTCATCGAAGGCGTTTCGTAGAGCAAGCAGGTGCCCGGCGAGGTTACCGCTGTCCACCGACGAGACATAGCGCGGCTCCAGCGACCGCAGGTCCGTCGTGTCGTACCAATTAAAGAAATGGCCACGAAAGCGTTCGAGCCGGTCCATCGCGGCAAAGGTCGCCTCGCAGCGATCAAGCACTTCCCCGGTCCCGATCCAGCCAAAGTCACGCGCCGAGACGATCGATAGCAGATAGAGGCCGATGTTGGTCGGCGACGTGCGGTGGGCGACGACCGGTCTTGGTGTTTCCTGAAAATTGTCGGGCGGCAGCATGTTGTCTGCCGCGACGATGAATGTTTCGAAGAACCGCCAGGTGCGCCGGGCGACCAGCCGCAGCGCCATCGCATCGCTGGCCGTGATCGTGAGATTGGCCTCGGCGGCGGGCGGCAGACTAGCCTGCCAGGCGATCAGCGGCGACACTACCCAGAGCGCCAGCAGCGGCACCGCGACAATCCAAGTGTGACCACCCAACGCCGCGACCAGCAAGGCAAAGCCGCCCCAGCAGGCAGCGCTCTCGGCAACTTGCAACGTCAGTGTACGCGTATCGAAACGGTGATCTTCGCTGCTTTGCGCGGCGGTCACCCACTGCAGCAGATCCCGACGCCGGACGAAGACCCGCAACATTGTGCGCGCGATGGCATCGACCATCAGCCAGCCCTGATGGGCAAGGAATACGAGTAGAAAACCACTCTGCATCAACCCCAGCGCAAAGTCGCTTTGCAACGTGCGAAAATGATTGTGCAGCGAGATGCCCGAGCGGGTCGGCAGAATATTGCCGATCGCCGGCAACAGCGGCGGCAGGCAGACCGCCAGCACAATGCAACCGGTCCAGACTTCGGCGACAGCGGAAGGTTGCAGCCAGCCGATCAGCAGCGCCAACAGCGCCGCCGGCGCTGACAGCGATCGGCGAAGATTGTCGAACAGCTTCCACCGGCCCATGAGCGGAATCGATATTGAACGCGTACCAGCGCTGGTGCGGCGGCCGAGCCCAAGAATCCATGGCAGCAGCTGCCAATCCCCACGCACCCAACGGTGCTGGCGCGCCGCCGCCACGGCGTAGCGAGAGGGGAATTCCTCGACCACTTCGATATCGGCAGCCAGCGCCGCCCGGGCGAAAATGCCTTCCAACAGATCGTGGCTCAGTACGCTGCTCTCGGGAAACTGATCGTTAAGCGCCGCTTCGAAGCTGTCGACCTCGTAAATGCCTTTGCCGGTGAACGAGCCTTCCTCAAACAGGTCCTGGTAGACGTCGGACACCGTAAGAGCATAGGGATCGAGACCGTTGGGGCCGGAAAACGCGCGTTGGAACAAGGAGCCCTTGCTGCTGATCGGGAGCGACGGGGTGACCCGCGGTTGCAGCATGCCATGACCGCGAGTTACGACGCCGACGTCGGCATCGAACTCGGCGCGGTTAAGCGGATGCGCCATTTTGCCGACCAGCCGGCGCGCGGTGCCCAGTGGCAGCCGCGTATCGACGTCAAGCGTGATGATGTAGCGTATGGCGGACGGAAGCGCCGCCGCGACGCCGCCGATTGCCATGAAACTGGTGTTATTGGCACCACGCAACAGGCGGTTCAGCTCGCGCAGCTTGCCGCGCTTGCGTTCCCAGCCGATCCATTTGTCCTCACCGGCGTTCCACTGGCGGCAGCGGTGGAGCAGGAAAAAGCGCGGCCCGTCGGGCCCCGGCCCATACAGTGTATTGAGGTGCGCAATCCCGGCGGCAGCCTGATCGACCAGCGCCTGATCGCCTTCAACATGCTCGGTCGGCGCATCGAGCCAGTCCGAAATTAGCGCGAAACTGAAGTATTCATCTGCATTTCCGAGATGATGGTCTTCGAGCCGGTCGAGTTGCTCGGTGACGCCTTTGGCATCGACCAGCAGAGTCGGGATGACGATCATCGTGCGCAGATCGGCGGTGATCCCGTGGCGCAGTTCCATTGCCGGCAACAGGCTGCCGCTGACCGAGCGGGTGATCCAGCGATTGACCAGCGCCACGGCGATATCGGACGCTGGAACCAGCCCGAGGATGCCGAGCATGACCAATTGCAGGCTGTCGGCGCCGGCCGCCGCTACCGCCCACAGGCCAAGCGTCAGCACGCCAAGGCCAAACAGCGCGATCAAGCCAACGTAGCTGAGGATGCCGACCTTCGTATACAGCCGGAATAGCGCGGTCTGCGGCGACACGCGGCAGCCTAGTACCGCCTCGAACGCAGCGCGCCCCTTGTTGATCAGATAGAAGCCGGGCTCGCTTTCGCGCGGCGGCGGGACACTTGGTGGTGGCGGCACCATGGTGCCGACCGCGCTTGCAGCGGTGGCAATGGCCCGCCGCGCCACTTCGATCTCGTCGAGCCCCGACTGCCGGGCGAGCAATTCGATCGTCCGGCGATAGTGATCGCGCGTCTGGAAATCCATCGCACCGAAGTTGCTGGCACCGCGCAGCACCGCGTCGACAGGACTCAGTGTTTCAAAGACCTCCGCCCAGTTCATCATCGAAACCAGCCGCATGCTCGTGATGACGTTGCGCACTGTCACATCGGTGGCACTCTGCCGCTGGAGATCGTCATGTACGATGCGGTCGGTATCGGAGCCTTCGGCGAGCAGCCGCGTATTTAGCCAGCGCAGCGCTGGAACCGCCACAGGGTCCTGATGGCGCAATCGTTCCGCCAATTCGACGGCAAAGGCGGTGGACCATGGCGCTGCCGCGAGGCGGGCGACAATTTCGACGTCGGTCTGCGGTCGCCCGTCGACGATTCCAAAAATTTGGCTGGTCAGTTGGTCCGCCGCATCGCCGGCCGCCTGCTGGATCAGGATCGCCTCCGCCAGCCGCCGCAGATGCTCGACGAGCACCACCCGCAACGTTACGGCGAGCGCCCAGAGTTCGCCGATGTCGAGCGGCTGCACCGTCTGATAGGCTTCGACAAAACGGATGATCCGTGCCGTATCGAAGGCGCTGTCGGTGTGGGCGACCAGTGTCCACGAAATGCCGAAGATGCGGGGATAGCCTCGCAACGGACCCTCCGCCAATTTTGGCAGCCGCCGGTAAAAGCCCGACGGAAGATCGTTGCTGATCTGCCGCAGCTGTTCCTCGACAATGTGGAAGTTGTCGAGCAGCCAGCTCGCCCCCGGACTGATTGGCCGACGCGCGGCGAGATCGTCGGAGACAGCCCGGTATGCGGCCCTCAGCACTTTGCTGTTATCCGCTAGCCGCGCCGAAATCGACCGGCTGGCACGCGGATTGGCCGCGATCGGCTGATTTGCGGCAAGAACACAAGCGTGCGCTTCCAGCCGCTCGATACTGAACAGCTCAGCGCAGATCGGCGGCTCCGATAACGCCGGCTCTTGAGGCAGCCACGACCGAAGATGCTCGAATATCAAGAGGCCCTCCTGCAGCCGGTTGCGACCGCTCCAGGCTACAGGGCGCGCCCGGCGATGGATTGGTATTGCGGCACACGGCTGCGGATATCGTCGCCGGTGTAAAATGTGAGACTAAGGCTCGACGCGCGCCTCGGGCAGCTTCGGAAATTACCTATGCGAACTTGGAGGCAGCGGAACTGGCACAGCGCTAAACCGGCCGGGAACGAAATTCCACAGGTCGATCAAACGGGTGCCGACATGATGATCGTCAGTGCTGAAGACGCTGAGCGATGCCGTGTCCAGCGCCAACCGTTGACCTTCAGCAATTGCGAGATCAATCCACCGTACCGCCAGACTACAGCCGAACTGCTTATGACTGAATAACGCGACGTTACCTGTTAGGCCACCTAGCTTGGTAATCAGCCGATCGGCACGAGCAGCAACCTCGTTCGGCGTTTCACCACCGGGACAACCATCGTCGAAGAGCGACCAGCCTGGCCGTGTTTTGCGGATATCGACCGAGAGCTGCCCTTCATAATCGCCGTAGTTCCATTCGGTGAGGTCGGGCTCGACTACTGATGCTGACGCCAGCCCGGTCAGCGCACACGTTTGCCGGGCGCGTTGCAACGGACTGGTCAGGATATGCGCGAAGGCGATGTCGTGCAGCGACGGAGCCAGCGCGCGGGACTGGGCTTCGCCATGCGCGGTGAGTGGAAGATCGGTGCGGCCGGTGTGCTGCCCGGTCAACGACCAAGCCGTCTCACCGTGGCGAATCAAGTAGATCGCCAGCGGTTCTGATGTGCCGGTCACGTCGCGGCCTCCATCCCGGCATCGTAGCGGCCGTGGATGGCGGCGTGGCTGCAGCGGGCGCGGTGGCCTACCGCCGCCTGTGCGGCGGCAACGTTGTCATCATCGCCCTGCCAGATTTGCAGGCCCGGATGCTGGATGGCGCGGGCAAAGGAAAAAACCAGTGGCCAGGGCGCGCGCGAACTGTCGAGCGATCGGCGGCGATTTATAGCGTCGAGACGCTCGGCCGCAAGCGGTCCGGACTGCCCGCCGGACAGGAAAGCGATCCCCGCGACTGCCGCCGGCACTGTCCGCAGCAAACAGGAAAGGGTCTCGTCGGCAACCATTTCGGCGGTGGTCTCTCCCGGCCAATCTCCGCCGGCGAGGACCATGTTAGGCTTAAGGATCATCGCTTCGAGCGCGACCCCCTGTTCGAGCAGCGCGGTGAACACCGCGCGCAGTACGGCCTCGGTGGCGGCACCGCTGCGCGTCGACGAATGATTGCCGGTCATCAGCACTTCGGGTTCGACGATGGGAACGATCCCGCAGGCCTGGCACAGCGCCGCATAGCGCGCGAGCGCATGGGCATTGGCGGCGATCGCGGCGGGGCTCGGCAGCCCGTCGCCGATGGCAAGGACAGCGCGCCACTTGGCGAAGCGCGCGCCAAGCGCGGCATAGTCGCGCAACCGCGTACCGAGGCCATCGAGGCCGTCGGTTACCGTCTCGCCGGGGTGGAGCGCGAGGCCATGCGTGCCAAGATCGACCTTGATTCCCGGCACGATGTTGCGATCGGCAAGCAGCGTGACGAATGGCCGGCCATCGGGAGCGAACTGGCGGATCGTCTCGTCGGATAGGATGGCTCCGCTGATCGCTTCGCCCAGACGCGGCGTGGTGATTAGCAGGGTGCGGTAGCGCCGGCGAAAGTCTTCCGTCTGCGGAATGCCGACCTCCGCAAAGCGCCGATCGCAGGTGCTGTTGCTTTCATCCATGGCCAGCAGGCCCTTGCCACAGGCGACCAGCAACCGCGCGGTTTCGACGAGAGCTGCATCGGTCATGATGTCGGCGCTTCCGGCAACGCGCCCCATTTCCAATGCCGGATTTCGGGCATATCTTCGCCGCACGTGTAGATATGGTGCTTGTGGGCAATCAGCTTGTCGCGCATTGCTTGCCGCAAATAATCGCCACGCGAGCCTAATCCGGACACTCGGTCGATGACATCCTGGACGAGATGAAAGCGGTCGATATCATTCTGCACGCGCATGTCGAACGGCGTCGTAATCGTGCCTTCCTCCTTGTAGCCGCGGACATGGAGGTGGCGGTTGGCGCGCGCATATGTGAGCCGGTGGACCAGCCACGGATAACCGTGAAAGGCGAAGACGATCGGTACGTCGCGGGTGAAAAGCGCGTCGTAGTCGGCCTCGCTCATCCCGTGCGGATGCTCCGAAGCGGGCTGCAACCGCATCAGATCGACGACATTGATCACTCTGATCTTCAGTTCGGGTAGAGCCGCGCGCAGGATCGACACCGCAGCGAGCACTTCCAGCGTCGGCGTCTCGCCGCAGCAGGCCATCACGACATCGGGCCGGGCGTCCTGATCGTTGCTCGCCCACTGCCAGATACCGATGCCTTTCGTGCAATGCACGATTGCGTCCTCCATCGCCAGCCATTGCGGCCGGGAGTGTTTGCTGGCGACGACGACGTTGACGTAGTCGCGGCTGCGCAGGCAGTGATCGACAACCGACAACAGGCAGTTGCCGTCGGGCGGCAGGTAGACGCGGACAACGTCGGCTTTCTTGTTGATGACATGATCGAGAAAGCCGGGGTCCTGGTGGGTGAAGCCGTTGTGATCCTGCTGCCAGACATGCGAGGCGAGCACATAGTTTAGCGAGGAAATGCTCCGCCGCCATGGCAGCTCGGCGCAGACCTTCAGCCACTTGGCGTGCTGGCTGAACATCGAATCGACGATGCGGATGAATGCCTCGTAGCTGTTGAACAAGCCGTGGCGGCCGGTTAGGAGATATCCCTCAAGCCAGCCTTGGCACTGGTGCTCGCTGAGCATCGAATCGTTCACCCGGCCGTCGCGCGCGAGGAACTCGTCGCCTGGAACCGTGCTGGTATCCCACTGCCGGTCGGTTGCCTCGAACACCGCGCCGAGCAGGTTGGACAGCGTCTCGTCGGGACCGAAGACGCGAAAATTGCGTTGCTCCGCGTTGAACAGCGCGATGTCGCGCAGGAAACGGCCGAGGACGACCATATCCTGCCCGTCGCACGCCCCGGGCGCCGGCACCGCGACAGCCTGATCGCGGAAGTCGGGCATCGCCAGATCACGCCGCAGCAGCCCGCCATTCGCATGGGGATTGGACCCCATCCGGCGCGGTCCCGTGGGAGCCAACGCCGCCAGCTCCGGAACCAGGCACCCTTGGGCGTCGAACAACTCCTCGGCACGGTAGCTCTTCATCCAGCTTTCGAGCAGCGCAACATGCGCCGGATGCTCCTTGTCGACGAGCAGCGGTACCTGATGGGCACGGAACGTGCCTTCGATCTTCAGGCCATCGACGACCTTGGGCCCGGTCCAGCCCTTCGGCGACCGGAGCACGAGCATCGGCCACGCAGGGCGGTCGGTG
>JAYTHJ010000212.1:0-3777 GCA_043732725.1 Sphingomonadaceae bacterium
CGTGCCCGCGCCTGCCGGACGGTACTTGACGCCCCGCAGCGCTAGCGGCACCAGCGCCGGAATGATCAGCGCGTTGAAGATGATCGCCGACAGGATCGCGCTTTGGGGTGACGCGAGATGCATGATGTTGAGCACGCTGAGCCCTGGATAGAGCACCGCGAAGATCGCCGGCAGGATGGCGAAATACTTCGCGACGTCGTTGGCGATCGAGAAGGTGGTGAGTGCGCCGCGGGTCATCAGCAGTTGCTTGCCGAGGCCGACGATCTCGATCAGCTTGGTCGGGTCGCTGTCGAGGTCGACCATGTTGCCGGCCTCGCGCGCGGCCTGCGTGCCGGTGTTCATCGTTACGCCGACATCGGCCTGCGCCAGCGCCGGCGCGTCGTTGGTGCCGTCGCCGCACATTGCCACCAGCCGCCCGCCGGTCTGCTCCTTGCGGATCAGCGCGAGCTTGTCCTCGGGAGTGGCTTGCGCGAGAAAGTCATCGACCCCGGCTTCGGCGGCAATGCTGGCGGCGGTCAGCGGGTTGTCACCGGTGATCATTACGGTGCGAATACCCATCCGTCGCAGCTCGACGAAGCGTTCGCGGATCCCGGCCTTGATGATGTCCTTCAAGTGCACCGCGCCGAGGATGCGCCCGTCGCGGACGACCGCCAGTGGGGTGCCGCCCGAGCGCGCGATCTCGTCGGTGATGCGGCGAAGTTCGGCTGCGGCGGGACTGTCGCCGATGGTCTTGAGCACCGAGTCGACCGCGCCCTTCTCGATGAAGGTGCTGCCGAACTTCAACCCCGACAGCCGTGTCGAGGCGGAGAACGCCACGACCTCGGCGTTGGCCGGCATCGCCGCGCTCTGGCCGTGCTGCTCGCGCGCCAGCAAGACGATCGAGCGACCCTCGGGCGTCTCGTCGGCGAGGCTCGACAGGTACGCGGCCTCGGCGAGCTCGCCCATCGAGACGCCCGTGACGCTCCGGAACTCGGTCGCCTGGCGGTCGCCGATGGTGATTGTACCGGTCTTGTCGAGCAGCAGCACGTCGATGTCTCCCGCCGCCTCGACCGCCCGCCCCGATTTCGCCAGCACGTTGAAGCGCACCAGCCGGTCCATGCCGGCGATCCCGATCGCCGACAGCAGTGCCGCGATGGTGGTCGGAATCAGCGTGATCAGCAGCGCCGCGAGCAGCACCACCGAGACGCTGCCGCCGGCGTAGCGCGCGAACATCGGCACGGTGCCGACCGCGATCAGAAAGATGATGGTCAGACCAACGAGCAAGATTGTCAGCGCGATCTCGTTCGGGGTCTTCTGCCGCGACGCGCCTTCGACGAGGGCGATCATGCGGTCGAGGAAGCCTTCGCCCGGCCCGGCGGTGACGCGTACGACGATGCGGTCGGAGATGACGCGCGTTCCCGCGGTCACCGCCGAGCGGTCGCCGCCGGCCTCGCGGATTACGGGCGCGCTCTCGCCCGTGATCGCAGCCTCGTTGACCGATGCGACGCCTTCGACGACTTCGCCGTCGGCGGGGATGAGCTCGCCGGTGTCGACTTTGACGAGATCGCCAACCTTGAGGGCCGAGGCGGCAACCTGCTCGCCGGTGACGCGGGTGGCGGTCAGCTCGCCCTTGGTCTGGCGCAGCGATGCCGCCTGCGCCTTGCCGCGGCCCTCGGCGACAGCTTCGGCGAAGTTGCCGAACAGCACCGTCAGCCACAGCCAAATGACGATCTGGATCTGGAAGGCGAGGCTGAGTCCAGTACCGCCGGTGAACAGCAGCAGCGTCAGCAGCGCGGCGACGACTGCGGTGACGAACATCACCGGATTGCGGATGAGTTGGGCGGGAGCGAGCTTGCGCACCGCGTCGAGCACGGCGGGTCCGAGCAGCGACGGGGTGAACAGCGAGGGGGCGACGGCGCGGGCCATGACAGTGCTCCGATCAGAACAATTGGCCGCGGATCATCGCCAGATGGTCAGCGATGGGTCCGAGCGCGAGCGACGGCAGGAAGGTCAAGCCGCCAACGATGAGAATGATGCCGAGCAGCAGCCCGACCCACAGCGGGCCGGTCGTCGGGAACGACCCCGACGAGGCCGGCACGAAACGCTTGGCGGCTAGGCTGCCGGCGATGGCGAGCACCGGGATGACGACGAAGAAGCGCCCGAGCCACATCGCGAACGCCAGCAGCCCGTCGTAGAACGGCGTGCTCGCGGTCAGTCCGGCGAACGCAGAGCCATTGTTACCGACGGCGCTGGTGAAAGCGTAGAGGATCTCCGAATAGCCGTGCGGCCCCATGTTGTTACGCCCCGCGAGCCCATCGGTGGCAACCGAAGCGATGCCGGTGCAGCCGAGGATGATCAGCGGCAGCACCGCGATCGCCAGAACGGCGAGCTTGACCTCGCGGCTCTCGATCTTCTTGCCGACATATTCGGGGCTGCGGCCGACCATCAGCCCGGCGACGAAGACGCTGAGAATGCAGTACAACAGGAAGCCGTACAGCCCCGAGCCGACCCCGCCGAAGATGATCTCGCCGAGCTGGATGTTGAAGAGCGGCACCAGCCCGCCCAATGCGGTGAAGCTGTCGTGCATGGCGTTGACCGCGCCGCACGACGCATCGGTAGTGACGGTGGCGAACAGCGCCGACGCGGCGATGCCGAAGCGCACCTCCTTCCCCTCCATATTACCGTCGGCGGCATGCAGCCCGAGCGCGTGGAGGTTGGGGTTGCCCGCGCTCTCGGCCCAATAAGCGACTGTCGTGCCGGCGAGGAACAGCAGCAGCATCGCGGCGAAAATCGCCCAGCCTTGCCGGGTGTTGCCGACCGCCTTGCCGAACACGTAGGTCAACCCCGCTCCAATCGAGAAGATCGATAACATCTGCAGGAAGTTGGTCAGCGCGGTCGGGTTCTCGAACGGATGCGCCGAGTTGGCGTTGAAGAAGCCGCCGCCGTTGGTGCCGAACATCTTGATCGCTTCCTGGCTCGCCACCGGCCCGAGGATCAGCGTCTGTTTCGCGCCTTCAAGCGTCGTCGCGATAACCGATCCGGCGAACGTCTGCGGCACACCGGCAGCGATCAGTACAACCGCATAGACGATACTGACGGGGAGCAGCAGATACAGCGACAGCCGCGTCAGATCGGCCCAGAAGTTGCCGAGCCCGGTGGCTTCGCGCCGGGCGAAACCGCGTACGACGGCGAAGGCGACGGCGATACCGGTCGCCGCCGACAGGAAGTTGTGCACCGTCAACGCGACCATCTGGCTCAAATTGCTCATCGTCGACTCGCCCGAGTACGACTGCCAATTGGTATTGGTGATGAAGCTCACCGCGGTATTCAGCGCGAGATGTGGGACCAGCGCCGGGAAGCCATTGGGGTTTAGCGGCAGCGCGCCTTGCCAGCGCAGCAGCGCATAGGTCAGCAGCGTGCCGAAGAAGCTGAACACCACCACGTGCACGGCGTAGCGCCGCCAGCTCATCTCGTCGTGCGGATTGATCCCGCCGAGCGCGTAAAAGCTGCGCTCGACCGGCCCGAGCACGACGTGCAGCGGCGTCCGCCGGCCCTCGTAGAGCGCGAACAGCCATAGGCCCAGCGGCTTGGTGATCCCGATCACCGCCGCCGTGAACAACGCGATCAGCAGCCAACCCTGAAATGTCATCGATGATCTCCGCGGGTCAGAAGCGTTCGGGGCGGACGAGCACCGCGACGAGATAGCCGAGCAGGCCGAGCGCGGTGACCGCGCCGAGCCAAAGGTCGAGTGTCATGGGTAAATCCTCAGGCGCGGTCGGCGAGCGAAATGTACAGCAG
>JAYTHJ010000213.1:0-3764 GCA_043732725.1 Sphingomonadaceae bacterium
CCGCTGCGCCAATCGCGCGCGCTCGAGGTCCCGGCGAGCACCAGCCCGGCGGTCGGATGTTCACCGCCCGCGAGGTAGCGCCGCCCAATCTCGAACAGCCGCATAGCGGGCTGGCCGCGGTCGAGATTGCGCTTAGCCGCTAGCAGCAGCCCCGGCAGCAGCGACGGGCGCATTGCGGCGAGATCAGCCGAGATCGGATTGTCGAGCGTCCACACGGCGTCGCCGAACGCCGTCGCTGCGGCGGGCGGCAGGAAGCTCCACGTCACCGCCTCGTTCAGCCCAAGCGCAGCAAGTTCGCGGCGGACCTTGCGCTCGGTCCGTTGCGCCGGTGTCGCGGTCGGCTTGGCGACGCCCTCGGCGCGCGGCAGCGGCGTCGACGGGATGTGCGCATAGCCGTGGATACGCAGCACCTCCTCGACGATATCGGGTTCGCCGTCGATGTCGCGCCGCCATGAGGGGACGGCAACTTGCCAGCTCTCGTCGCGTGCTGCGGTCACCACAAACCCGAGGCGCGCAAGGATTACCTGCTGCACGGTTTCCGGAACATCGACGCCGCCCAGCGTCAGGGTGCGCTGGGGGCGATAGGCGACAAGCTTCGTGGCAAGCTCCGGCTGCCCCGCGCGCGATACGGCGCTCGCGGTGCCGCCGCATAGCTCGGTGACCAGATAAGTCGCGACCTCGAGTCCCTCGTCGAGGAAGCCGGGATCGACGCCGCGCTCGAAGCGCGCCCGCGCATCGCTGGTCAGCAGCAGTTTCTGGCCAGTCCGGGCAACGCCGTCTGGGTCGAAGTACGCACATTCGATCAGCACGTCGGTGGTTGTTTCCGAGCAACCCGAATGCGCGCCGCCCATGATGCCGCCGATATCGTGGACTCGCGCATCGTCGGCGATCACCGTCATACCATCGTCGAGCCCATAGCTCTTGCCGTTGAGCGCCAACACGGTTTCGCCCGCGCGGGCCTTGCGGGCGACCAGGGCGCCGTCGAGCTTGGCGCGGTCGTAGACGTGCAATGGCCGCCCGAGATCGAACATGACGAAGTTGGTGATGTCGACCAGCGCCGAGATCGGCCGTTGGCCGACGGCGCGAAGTTTCGCCTGCAGCCACGGGTGCGACGCGCCGTTGCTGACGCCGCTGACCGCGCAGGCGTAGAACGCCGGGCAGCCGTTGGGATCATCGGTGCGGACATCCGGCCCCGCCCCGGCGCGCGGCACCGCGAACGCGGTCGTGCGATACGCTTCGGTGAGCGGCCTGAGGGTGCCGAGCCCGGCGGCAGCGAGGTCGCGCGCGATGCCGCGCACTCCCATACAGTCCTGCCGATTCGGCGTCACCGCAACCTCGATCAGCGGATCGCGGAGCCCGGCCCAGTTCGCGTAAGACTCGCCGACCGGGGCGTCGGCGGGCAGATCGATAATGCCGTCATGCTCGTCGGATAGCTCGAGCTCGCGCATCGAACACATCATACCGCGCGATTCGACGCCGCGAATGCTCGCCACCCTGAGCGTCAGATCGCTGCCCGGCACATAGGTCCCGACCGCGCCAAAGACGCCCTTCATGCCGGCGCGTGCGTTCGGCGCGCCGCAGACGACCTGCACCGCGTCGCCGCTGCCGGTGGCGATGGTAAGCACCTGCAACTTATCGGCCTGTGGGTGCGGCGCCGCGGTCAGCACCTCAGCGATGACAAATAGCGCAAGCCGAGCGGCTGGATCGGTGACGCCCTCGACCTCAAGCCCGCAGTTGGTCAGCGCCGCGACGATGTCGTCGAGGCTGGCGGTAGTGTCGAGGTGCTCCTTGAGCCAGCTAAGGGTGAACTTCATGCCCCCACTCCCGTGCTCAACGTCGGCACGTCGAGCGCGGCGAAGCCGTAGTGGCGGAGCCAGCGCAGGTCGGCGTCGAAGAACGCGCGCAGGTCGGTCATGCCGTATTTGAGCATCGCCAGCCGGTCGATGCCGCAGCCGAAGGCGAAGCCCTGCCACTCGTCGGGATCGAGTCCGCAATTGGTCAGTACCCGCGGATGCACCATGCCGGCCCCGAGGATTTCAAGCCAGCTCTCGGAACCGCCGATGCTGAGTTGGCCGCCCGCCCACGAGCAGCCGACGTCGACCTCGACGGAGGGCTCGGTGAACGGGAAATAGCTCGGGCGGAAGCGCAGCGTGACTTCGTCGACCTCGAAGAACGCCTTGACGAAGGTCTCGAGCGTCCAGCGCAGCTGCGCCATCGTCGTGCCGCGGTCGATCACCAGCCCCTCGATCTGATGGAACATCGGCGTGTGCGTCGAATCCGAATCGGCCCGATACACCCGGCCCGGCGCAATGATCCGGAGCGGCGGCGCCTGGGTCATCATCGTCCGCACCTGCACCGGCGACGTGTGGGTCCGCAGCAGCATGCGCGACCCGGCGGCGTGGCCGGGAAAATAGAACGTGTCGTGCATTGCCCGCGCCGGATGGCTCTCAGGGATATTAAGCGCGCTGAAATTGTGCCAGTCGTCCTCGATCTCCGGCCCGGTTGCGACCGCGAAGCCGAGATCGGCGAAGATCTCGGCAAGCTCGTCCATGACCTGGCTGACCGGGTGGATAGTCCCCGGCGTCGACGGCGTGACCGGCAGAGTCATGTCGAAGCGCTCCGACGCGAGACGGGCGTCGAGGGCCGCGGCTTCGAGCGCTGTTCTACGCACTGCAATCGCGGTGGTGACCGCCTCGCGCAGACTATTCAGCCGCCGACCCTCGACCAGCCGCTGGTCGGGCGACATCGTGCCGAGGGTTTTCATCAGCGCCGTGACCGAGCCCACCTTGCCGAGCAGACGGACGCGAACAGCGTCGAGCGCATTGAGGGTGTCGGCCGCCGCGATATCGTCCGGCGCAGTCGTCATGAGGTCGGCTTCGGCCATCAGAGAGCGCTCTCAATCAAAATACGGCTATCCCGGTGAACCCAGCAAACGAAAAGGGCGCGGGCAGTCTGAACTACCCGCGCCCCAGATCGTCCGAGCGAGTAAGGTTAAGCAGCGACTGCCAGCGCCGGCTTAGCGTCGAGCGCGACTTTCGCCTGCGCGATGATTGCGCTAAACGAATCGGGTTCGTGCATCGCGATGTCGGCGAGGATCTTCCGGTCGAGTTCGACATTGGCGAGCTTCAACCCATGCATGAACATACCGTAGGTTAGTCCGACTTCGCGCACGGCGGCATTGATCCGCTGGATCCACAGCGCGCGGAAGCTGCGCTTTTTCACTTTGCGGTCGCGATATGCGTACTGACCGGCCTTTTCGACTGCTTGCCGCGCGACGCGGATGGTGTTCTTGCGCCGGCCGTAGTAGCCCTTCGCCTGATCGAGAACCCGCTTGTGACGGGCGTGCGAGGTTGTCCCGCGTTTGACACGTGCCATTTTTGGGGTCCTCCTACTTCAGGCCGTACGGGGCCCACAGCTTGATCGTCCGGGTATCGGGGTCGGAGATCACGCTGGTGCCGCGGTTCTGGCGGATATACTTGGCGTTGTGGCTCATCAGTCGGTGGCGCTTGCCGACCGCGCCGTGCTTGATTTTGCCACTGGCGGTGATCTTGAATCGCTTCTTGACACCGCTCTTCGTCTTGAGCTTGGGCATTTTGGTCTCCTGTAGGACACATAGAAGAACCGCCACGGCAGCCCATTCAGCCGGGCAATTCAGATGTGTTGAGGCGGGCGAGTAGCAGGACGAGCCAAACTACGCAACCGGCCAGCATCGGAACGAGACTATGCCATGCCCGTTACAGCCACGATGAATGTTCAGCCCGCAC
>JAYTHJ010000214.1:0-3758 GCA_043732725.1 Sphingomonadaceae bacterium
GTCAGATACGCCGAATCGCGGTCGCGCCCGATGCTGGCGAGCATACGGTCGAGCAGCTGGCCGACGTCCCCGGCAAAGACGTGCCCAGCCGCGATATCGTCCGCGGTGGGCGCATCCCCGACGAGCATCAATCCACCAGCTGCCTCGCCCGCGTCGAACAGCGGCGGCGCTGCGGTATGGAACTGCGCCGCTGCCGCTGCCAAAGCGCGCAGGTTGCCGGCGCTCGCGGCAAGCTGCCGGGCATCGCTATAGGACGGGCCAGCCGCCGCCTGCGCCGGCAGGCCTCGCAACGCGGTCACGACCGTTGGCGCTTCTACCTGCCCGGCAACCCGCTCCGGCGCGCCCGACGCAGTAGCCAGCCAGTCACGCGGCGCGTCGTCGACGAGCGTGTCGAGCCCGGCATCGACCAGCCAGCCGAGCGCCGACGCCAGCTCGCCGCGTGTAACCTCAACCCCGGTGCTCATTGCCCGGCGACCTTGTGCAGCACCCCCGGCTCTGGTCAACCGCGCTAAGCCACCGTATCTGTTCAATCATTGCAATAGCGCGACGGGTTGGTAAATGACACGCGAGTCGATGCCCTATGATATCGTTATCGTCGGCGGCGGCCCGGCCGGGCTATCGGCTGCTATTCGTGCGAAACAGGCCGCCGCGATCGCCGGTATCGAGCTGGCGGTCTGCGTCATCGAAAAGGGTGCCGAGATCGGCGCGCATATCCTGTCGGGAGCGGTGCTCGATCCGATTGCGCTCGACGAGCTGCTGCCCGACTGGCGCGACCTCGACAGTCCTTTGACTGTGCCGGTGACCGAGAGCCACCACTGGATCCTGACCAAGACCAAACAGTATGACTTTCCGCACGCGCTGCTGCCGCCGTTCATGAACAACAAGGGCTGCTACACGCTCAGCCTCGGCAACTTCTGCCGCTGGCTCAGCGTGCAGGCCGAGGCGCTCGGCGTCGAAGTTTTCCCGGGCTTTGCCGCTGCCGAGGTTCTGTTCAACGACGACGGCTCGGTCAAGGGCGTCGCCACCGGTGACATGGGCGTCGCGCGCGACGGCACCCACAAGGTCAGCTATCAGCCCGGCCTCGAACTCCACGCCAAATACACTTTCTTTGCCGAAGGCGTGCGCGGGCATCTGTCGAAGCAGCTGATCCGCCAGTTCGAGCTCGACAAGGACAGCCAGCCGCAGGTTTACGGCCTCGGTATCAAGGAACTGTGGGACATCGACCCGGCGCTGCACGTACCGGGCAAGGTCGTCCACACGCAGGGCTGGCCGCTGACCGAGGCGAACGGCGGCGGCTGGATCTATCATCAGGCGAACAACCAGGTGTCGCTCGGGCTGGTGACGTGGCTCAACTATTCGAACCCGTATCTTGCGCCGTTCGAAGAGATGCAGCGCTGGAAGACGCATCCGGCGCTGAAGGCGCTGCTCACCGGCGGGCGTCGTGTTAGCTACGGGGCGCGCGCCATCAACGACGGCGGCTGGCAGTCGGTGCCGAAGCTGATCTTCCCCGGCGGCGCGCTGATCGGCTGCAGCGCCGGATTCGTCAACGTGCCGCGCATCAAGGGCAGCCACACCGCGATGAAGACCGGCATGATGGCCGCCGATGCCGCCGTCGCCGCGATCATCGGGCAACGCGCCAACGACGAACTGACAGCCTATGGCGAAGCGTATCAAACGAGCTGGGTCGAGGCGGAGCTGCGCGGCGTCCGCAATACGCTGCCCGCGGTTGAGAAGTTCGGCAATGCGCTGGGCACCGGCATCGCTGGCGTGACGATGTGGGCCGAGCACCTCGGGCTGCGGTTGCCGTTCACGATGGGCCACCACAAGGACAACGAGCAGCTCAAGCGCAAGGACCACGTCCACCGGATCGAGTATCCCAAGCCCGACGGCGTCTTCAGCTTCGACAAGCTGAGCAGCGTCTTCCTGTCGAACACCAACCACGAGGAAGACCAGCCGATCCACCTGACGCTCAAGGACGCCAGCGTGCCGATCGACGTCAACCTGCCGCTGTATGACGAACCCGCCCAACGCTATTGCCCGGCGGGCGTCTACGAAATCGTCGGCGTCGAGGAGGACAAACCCCGCCTGCAGATCAACGCGCAAAACTGCGTCCACTGCAAAACCTGCGATATCAAGGACCCGACGCAGAACATCATCTGGGTGGTGCCGGAGGGCGGCGGGGGGCCGAATTACCCGAATATGTGAGAGAGGCGATTGATCCAGAATTGCGACCCGTGCCGAACGAGTGGCAAAAGCGTAATGCGGTGTCGCCGGTGATGCTGCGGCGGCCGCGAATGATTTCGGAGAGGCGATTAGCCGGTATTTCGAGCTGACGCGCCAGATCCCCGGCTATTACGCCAACTCACTTAGGCTCGTCGGCAAGGATTTCGCCGGGATGGATCGGTAGTCTGCTCATAGTCCCCTTGTAGGGATAATCGTCAGCGCTGAGAGCTCGGTGGTCGCCAGTTCTGTCCCGAGCAAGATAGTACTTTCCTACAGCTATCCAAAAAAGTTAGTTATTACCCCGGTTAACCTGACCTACCTCCGCCCACTCCCAGCCGTTTGCACGGAGTAACCCGGAGTAGTTCCACTACCAACGTGTCACCGGTTTCACCGGTTTTAGAATGTCATGCTGAACTTTCGCCCCAAGTTGCCCTCGCAATGAAGCAGCAGCCCAGCCGCGATGAGAAGGCGTTTCAGGTGTGTCGAAAGATTCGTCAAACCCGGACCTGAGGCGCCGGCTGGACCACCACGACGGCACCGCCCGCCGCCGCATTCGCTTCCCAAACCTCCCTTGGTTCGCCTAGATGAGCGGATGGTCCGGTTTTCAGTAATTGCGGCGTTGCTTGGGACGCTCTCGGCAACGACCGCGCAGGCGCTGCCGCGGCCGGTGGTGGGCCCCGACCGGGACTATGTGCTCGGGCGGTTTGCCTACGCCAGCGACCGGCTGCCCGATGCGGCGCGGTATTTCGAGGCCGCGCGGCGCGAGGCTCCGGGTGATCCGGTGCTGGCGCGGCGGGCGTTTGATCTCGCGGTGGCTGCGGGCGACGAGAAGCTTGCGGTGACACTGGCGAACCAGCTTGCCGCCAACGGCCACGGCGATTCGACCGTGGCGCTGATCCGACTGGCAGATGCGCTGCAGCGGCGCGACTGGAACGCTGCCGACGCGGCGCGGCCGGGTCTCGCCGATGCGGGCTATGCAGCGGTGGTCGCGCCGATCGTCGCGGCGTGGACGCTGTACGGCCGCGGTCAGGTCGACGCGGCGCTGGCGGGGCTCGATCCGGCGAAGTTCGAGGGCTTTGCGCGCAGCTATGTGACCGAGCACCGCGCCGCGATGCTGGCGGCGGCGAAGCGCTATGACGCGGCCGCCGCCGACTATGCGACGCTTCTGGCGGGCGTCGGGCAGAATGTCGTGCGGCTGCGGATCGCGGCCGCCGCGGCGCAGCAGGGGGCCGGGCGCGCGGCCGAGGCGGCGAAGACTTTGGGCACCGAGGCGGACGAGCCGCAGCTCGACGCGGCGCGGTCGCGGCTGGCGGCGGGCAAGCCGCTGGCGGTCAATCTCGTCGCCGAGCCGCGGCAGGGGGTGGCGTGGCTCGCGGCGCGGCTGGCAACCGACCTCTCGCGCGAGAAGCCGGTGCCGCTGGCGCTGGTGTTCGCGCGAGTGGCGATCTTTCTGGCTCCAGAATACCCCGAGACGTGGCTGATCGCCGGCGACGTGCTGGCGCGCGGCGAGCGTACTGACGCGGCGCTGGCGGCGT
>JAYTHJ010000215.1:0-11954 GCA_043732725.1 Sphingomonadaceae bacterium
CACCGGCGATCACTATCGCGTTTCAGATTTAGCTTGGACGACATCGACGCTAAGCTACTTAAGCTCAGTCTCGCACGCTCTGTAAGCGCCCCTTTTGACGGGGACCACTCCCGGTTTGGCGACTCTTTCGACACACTCGAATCGGCACCGGCATCCGGCTTTTGCGACTCTTTCGACACACCTAAAACGGCGTGAGTGGTGTCCGAGAACAACGCCGTTGCGCTATCATAAGATTGCGGATCGGCACCCAAAAGTGCCGCCACCAATACCTCAGATGCTTTCGGTTGCGAATCGGACATCGCTAGCTATTAACCTGGTCGGCTAGCTGCAAGACAGCGGTAATTCGTCCTGAGGCCACGCTATGTTTCATAAAGGCTGAACCGGAACGCACCACGCCGCCAGCGCGGGGCTGATTATCGCCTCACCCTAAGCTCTTGTTGATCGACTCGACCATCTTCTTGGCGTCGGCGAGCAGCATCATTGTATTGTCCATATAAAACACGCTGTTGTCGACCCCGGCATAGCCCGCCCCGCCCATGCTGCGCTTGACGAACAACACGGTCTTGGCCTTCTCGACGTCGAGTATCGGCATACCATAGATCGGTGACGTTTTGTCGGTCTTCGCGGCCGGATTGGTGACGTCGTTCGCGCCGATGACGAAGGCGACATCAGCTTGGGCAAACTCGCCGTTGATGTCGTCGAGTTCGAAAACCTCGTCATAGGGCACGTTGGCTTCGGCGAGCAGCACGTTCATATGACCTGGCATCCGGCCGGCGACCGGGTGGATGGCGTATTTGACGTTGACGCCTTCCTTCTTGAGCAGGTCGCCCATTTCACGCAGCGCATGTTGCGCCTGGCTGACCGCCATGCCGTAACCGGGGACGATGATGACGCTCTCGGCGTTCTTCATGACGAATGCTGCGTCTTCGGCAGAGCCCCGCTTGAACGGTCGGTCGAGCTTCGCACCACCGGCGCTCGCGGCGGCATCGCCGCCGAAACCGCCCGCAATGACGCTGATGAAGCTGCGGTTCATGGCGCGGCACATGATGTAACTAAGAATCGCACCCGACGACCCGACCAGCGCGCCGGTGACGATCATCGCGGTGTTCTGCAGCGTGAAGCCCATCGCCGCCGCCGCCCAGCCCGAATAGCTGTTGAGCATCGAGACGACGACCGGCATGTCAGCCCCGCCGATTGGCACGATCAGCAGAAAGCCGATCGCAAAACTAAGCCCGACGATCAGGAAGAACACCAGCGGCTGCTGGTCGACAATGAAATAGCCGATCAGTCCGAGAATGCCCGCAAGCAGCCCGAGATTGAGGACGTGCCGCCCCGGCAGCAGGATCGGCGCGCCGCTCATGTTGCCGTTCAACTTGAGAAACGCGATCACCGAGCCCGAGAAGGTGATCGCGCCGATGGCGACGCCGAGCCCCATCTCGACGCGGCTGGCGGCAAAGATCTCACCCGCGGCATCGGCGATCCCGAATGCTACCGGGTTAAGATACGCCGCGATGCCGACAAGCACCGCTGCCATGCCGACGAGGCTGTGAAAGCCTGCGACCAGTTGCGGCATCGCGGTCATCTGGATGCGCCGCGCGATGACGAAGCCGATGCCGCCGCCGATCGCCACCGCGGCGACGATCAGCGGCAGGCTGACGTGGTGCAGGATCAGCGTCGTCACCACCGCGGTGACCATGCCGATCATGCCGAAGCGGTTGCCGCGCTGGCTGGTCTCGGGCGACGACAGCCCGCGCAGCGCGAGGATGAACAGCACGCCCGCGACGAGATAGGCGAGCGCGACCCAAGCAGGGGTCGCGGCGACCTCGGTGACGATCGTATCGGTCATGCGTCTGCCCCTCGCGCCGCGCTCACTTCGCCACCGGCCGCTCTTTCTTCTTGTACATCGCCAGCATCCGTTGCGTCACCGCGAAGCCGCCGAAGATGTTGACGCTGGCTAGCACGACCGCGAGCAGTCCGAGCCACTTCGAAGTTTCGGATCCGCCCAGTGCTGCACTCGCCGCGATCAGCGCGCCGACGATGATCACCGACGAGATGGCATTGGTCACCGCCATCAACGGCGTATGCAGCGCCGGGGTGACGCTCCACACGACGTAATAGCCGACGAAGCAGGCGAGCACGAAAACCGAGAGTTGGGGGATCAGGTGTTCCATGACACGTTCCTCGTCATAAGCGCCGCGAGGAGCTATTAAATCCTCCCAGCCTTTGGGAAGGGGGACCGCCGCTTGGCGGTGGAAGCCTGCGGAACTTCGCACCGCCACGAGGGAGGCGCAACTGCGGCCATAGCACTACCTCGGGCAGCGAAATCTGCTTGCGCAACTTACGCGCGTTGCAGACCATTTGTGAAACGCCAGTCATTCGGAGACACCCCTCCACCACGCCGAATAGGCGCGATCTCCCTCCCCGGAGTCGGGGAGGATCATAGCAGCCGCTCGTGAACCACGGCCCCGCCCTCGGTCAGCTTGACCCCCCGCACGATCTCGTCGTCGGCTGGCCATACCGGCGCTCCCGCATCCTTGTCCCAGAACGCGGCGATCAGATTGTACAGGTTGCGCGCGTACAGCGCGCTGGCGTCGGCGGCTAGCCGCGACGGCGTGTTCTTGTGGCCGATGATCGTCACGCCGTGGCGCACGACGCTTTCGCCGGCGACCGCGCCCTCGACGTTGCCGCCGCTCTCGACCGCGAGGTCGACGATCACCGAGCCCGCCTTCATACTCGCGACCTGCGCATCGGAGACCAGCCGCGGGGCGGTGCGGCCGGGGATCAGCGCGGTGGTAATGACGATGTCCTGCTTGGCGATATGGCTCGACACCAGCGTCGCCTGCGCGGCTTTATACGCATCTGACGTCTCGGTCGCGTAGCCGCCGCTACCCTCGCCTTGCCCAGCGACGCCTTCGACGAAGATCGCCTTCGCGCCAAGGCTCTCGATCTGTTCCTTCGTCGCGGCGCGGACGTCGGTAGCGCTGACCAGCGCGCCGAGCCGCCGCGCGGTGGCTATCGCCTGCAGCCCGGCGACGCCGACGCCCATGACGAACACCCGTGCTGCCGAGATCGTGCCGGCCGCAGTCATCATCATCGGAAAGGCGCGGCCATAGCTTTCGGCGGCGAAGATCACCGCCTTGTAGCCCGACAGGTTCGACTGCGACGACAGCACGTCCATCGACTGTGCGCGGGTGATCCGTGGCATCAGGTCCATCGCCAGCGCGGTCAGCCCGGCGGCAGCATAGCTATCAGTGCGGGCGCGATCGGTGAACGGCGACAGAATGGCGACCAGCGTCGCGTGCGGAGCAGCTCCGGCAAGCGCCGCCGCTTCGGGACCCTGCACGCCGAGCACCAGATCGGCGCCCGCGACGGTCTCGGCGCGGTCGGCGACACCCGCGCCCGCATCGGCGAAGGCGGCATCGGCGATGTTGGCTCCAGCACCCGCGCCCGCCTCGACGGCGACGCTGGCCCCAAGCGCGATCAGCTTGCGGACGGTTTCGGGCGTCGCCGCGACCCGCCGTTCGGCGTCGGCCGTCTCGCGCAAGACTGCGATCCGCATACGAACGATACCCTCGGCAACGGCGTTAGCGGACGAGGAATATCGCCAGCATGATGAGCAGAACGGCGATGGCAATCACCGCCCATTTTAGTGTGCCGAGAAAGCTGTCGTAAAAGCGCACATGCGTCTTGACCGCGGGGTCGCTGGTCTCCAGTTCCTCGGCAAATTCATTGGCCATCAGCATTCCCAATCCTCTGCGTGTCCCTCATAGCAAAGCTAGCGTCCGGGACAACCCCAAGGCCACACCCCGCCGTGATCGAGCGCGGCTCAGTCAGCGCGAGACTGCCCACCGGAGCGCTTACTAGCCCGCCGCAGTCAGTCCGACCTGCGCCAACGCCGCTGCTTGCCGCACCGCCATCTCATGCTCGTCGAAACCCTCGATCAGCTCGTGGAACATCCGCGACCAGTTTAGCTCGGCTTGCAAGTGAATGAACACCCCGCCCAGCCCGATCGCGGCGCGGTCCATGAAGACGAACTCCTTGGGAACTGTAACCGTGCCGAGTTCCTTCAAGCGGGCGTGAACCTTCGCTGCGGTATCGCGCCCGTACTCGCCGGGCTTGCCGGTCGCGTCGATCAACCGGACGCGGTCGTCGAGCAGCGGGCCGTACAAGAACGCCGCCCAGATCAGCAATGTCTCGATAATGTCCTTGCTGAGGTTTTTGAAACCCCAGCGCTCGAAGGCGTCGACCGCCAGCGCCTTATCACCGCGCTCGATGGCATGGTACAGGTCGACGACTCCGCCGATGAAGCGCGTCGGAAACACCCGGACACAACCGAAATCGAGCAGGTTGATGCTGAAACGCTCGGCCTCGACGGCGCCGTCGCGCACGGTGTAATTGCCGAGATGCGGGTCGCCGTGGATGACACCCCATTTGTGTAGCGGAATATACCATGCGCGGAACAGGTTCTGAGCGATCAGGTTGCGATCCTCGAGCGATGCGCCTTTGTAGTTGAGCAGCGGCTGGCCATCGAGCCAGGTCATCGTCAGCAGCCGCAACGTCGACAGTCCGGGCAGCACCTCGGGCAGGTGAACGTTGGGCACGCCGTCGAGCAGGATACGGTACAGCGCGATGTGCTTCGCCTCACGCCCATAGTCGAGTTCCTCGCGCAACCGGTCCGCCAGTTCATCGCGGATTTCGCCCGGATCGATCGACTTGTCGAAGCTTCGGTAAATCCGGAACATCAGGTCGAGTTGGCCGAGATCGGCCTCAACCGCACTCGCCATATCGGGATACTGCAGCTTGGCCGCGAGCCGGCGGCCGTCGAGCGAAACGGCGCGATGCACCTGTCCGAGCGACGCCGCGGCCACCGCCTCATGCTCGAAGCTGGCGTACTTCGCCTCCCAGTCGGGGCCAAGTTCGGCCTTCATCCGGCGGCGCACGAACGCCCAGCCCATCGACGGCGCGTTCGACTGCAACTGCGCCAGTTCGGCGGCGAACTCCTTCGGCACCGCATCGGGGATCGTCGAGATGATCTGCGCCAGCTTCATCACCGGGCCCTTCAGCCCGCCAAGCGCCTGCCGCATCTGTACCGCCGCGGTCTGGCTATCGATACCGCCGCCGAATACCCGCGCCGCGCCGAGCTGCGCCGCCAGCCCGATGCCGGTACTGCCGACCTTCGCATAGCGCGCGATACGGCCACTCAGGGTATTGTCGTCTGCTGCCATGTCGGCCGAGTTAGAACGCGCACGGGGTAAACGCCAGCGCGGTGCGGTGACGCGCGCTTCAATATTGCAGCGCTTCCCATACCCGCATTGCCTGCACCGTCGCCGCGACGTCGTGTACCCGCAACAGCTGCACGCCCTGCGACAGCCCGTGCAGTGCCAGCGCGAGGCTGCCCGGCAGCCGGTGGGCGACCTCAGCGCCGCTCAGGCGTCCAATCATCTTCTTGCGGCTGACCCCGAGCATGATCGGGCAGCCGAGACCGTGAAGGAGGCTCAAACCGCGCAGGAGCTCGAGGTTGTGCGCGAGCGTCTTGCCGAAGCCGATGCCGGGATCGACGATGATCTTCGTCCGATCGACCCCGGCGGCGACGCACGTGTCGATACGCGCCTCGAGCCAGTCATACACGTCGAGCAGCACGTCGTCGTACACGGGCGCACCCTGCATCGTCTGCGGCGTGCCTTGCGCGTGCATCAGCACCACCGGGCAGCCGCGCGCCGCGACGAGCGCCAACGCAGCAGGATCGTGCGTCAGCGCCGACACGTCGTTGACCAGCGCGACATCCGTGTCGAGCGCATGCGCCATGACGGCGGCCTTGCGGGTATCGATCGACAGCGGCGTGCCGCCGAGCGCGTCGAGAACGGGGCCGACCCGCGCCAGCTCCTCGTCGAGCGATACCAGCGGCGCCCCAGGACGCGTTGACTCGCCGCCGATGTCGACGAGTGCAGCACCATCCGCGATCATTGCACGCGCGGCGGCGGCCGCTTGCGCGGCGGTTGCATGGCGGCCGCCGTCGCTGAAGCTGTCTGGGGTGACGTTGAGGATGCCGATGACGCTTGGGCGATCGAAGGCGAGGCGGGCGATGGGAGCGCGTGGTGCGGTCAGGCGGATGCTGATGTGGTCGAAAGCGGGGTGGCGTTCGGGGGCGAGCGCGGCGACTACGCGGGGCAGCGCGGTCCACTCGTGGCGTTCGCGCCGCGTGACGGCGATGCCGTCGCGGATGATGAGTTCGACGGCGTCGAAGCGAACGGTGCCGCCAGCGAGGCGCTCACCGGTGCCGAGATTGCAGGGGCGCAGATAAAGGCGGGGACCACTCACTTCTGCTCCCCCTCGCCTCTTGCGGAGGGGGCCGAGCGGCGGGCGCGGCTCGGGCAACCAGCAGCGGGAGAAAGATCCCTCCTCCAAGTCCCTTCCCAAGAGGCGAGGGGGCTAGAAAGAAACTGCGTGCTAACTTCCCGCAGCATCGCGGTACGCCTGCCGCTTCGTCTCGATCGACACCAGCCCGCCCGCCTCCTCCAGATGCCAGAACGCCCAGCCGTTGCAGCTTGGCGCGCCCAGCGCCGCCGCGCCGAGCTGGTGGATCGAACCGCTAAGCCCCTGCCCGGCGCCATCCGCCATGCTCAGCGAGCCGTCGGCGCGAACGCGCGCGCGGTGGCGGCGGTGGACGCAGACCAACTCGGTGCCGGCGCGGATCAGCCCGGTTTCGACCAGCGCACCGAAGGCGACGCGCGGCTGGGCGCGCTTGCTGACCGTCACTGCCATGTCACCACCCGACAGCGGCAGCAGCCCGGCAATACGCGCGTCGGCGACCTCGACGTACTTGGCCTCACGCTCGATGCCGATCCAGCGCCGCCCTAGCAGCTTGGCAACCGCGCCGGTGGTGCCAGTACCGAAAAATGGGTCGAGAACGATGTCGCCGGGCTCGCTGCACGCCAGAAGGACGCGATAGAGCAGCGCCTCGGGCTTTTGCGTCGGATGCGCCTTGACGCCGTCGGTCTTGATCCGTTCGCTGCCGGTGCAGATCGGCAGCACCCAGTCGGAGCGCATCTGCAGATCCTCGTTGAGCGCCTTCATCGCCTGATAGTTGAAGCGATAGCGCGCGTCCTCGGACTTGGCGCACCAGATCAGCGTTTCATGCGCGTTGGTGAAGCGGGTGCCTTTGAAGTTCGGCATCGGGTTGGCCTTGCGCCAGACGATATCGTTCAACACCCAGAAGCCCATGTCCTGCAGCGCCGCGCCGACACGGAAGATGTTGTGATAGCTGCCGATCGTCCAGATCGTGCCGTCGTCTTTCAAGACGCGATGCGCCGCAGTCAGCCACGCGCGGGTGAAGGCATCATAGTCGGCGAAGCTGTCGAATTGGTCCCACGCTGCCGTGACGGCATCGACCGCGTCGACGCGGCCGCCTTCGGGACGATAGAGCTGCTGCGCGAGCTGGAGATTGTACGGCGGGTCGGCGAAAATCAGATCGACCGACTTCGCCGGCAATGCCGCCATCGCGGCGATACAGTCACCGGTGATGATGTGATCGAGTTGCAAGCAATTGACCCCGATGTCCCGGCCGCGACCCTGAGTCCGCCCCTTCACTGCTGTCAACTGTGGCCCGAAAGACTCAGTTCACGCCAGCTCGGTTATGCTTACGACGACCGAAGCCGGTTCGTCATCCACCGCTAGTCGCGCCGCCACCGGTGCGAAACTGCGGCGGTGATGCGGGGTGACGCCGAGCGCCTTCAGACCGCGCGCATGATCGGGGGTGCCGTAGCCCATGTTGGTGTGCCAATGGTAACCGTCATGCTGCGCTGCCAGCGCGATCATCAACCGGTCACGCGTCACCTTGGCGATGATGCTCGCCGCCGCGATCGAGACGCACAGCGCATCGCCCGAGACGATCGTCTCGCAGCTGCGCTGCCAGCGCGGTTTGCGGTTGCCGTCGATCAGCACGTGATGCGGCTCGCGGGCGAGCGCCGCGACGGCGCGCTCCATCGCCAGCATCGTCGCCCAGTGAATGTTGATCGTGTCGATTTCCTCGACCGAAGCGATGCCAACGCCGAACTCGGCGCAGCGCATCAGGATTTGCCACAGCCCCACACGGCGCTCGAAGCTCAGCTGCTTCGAGTCGTTCAGGCCGTCGGGGATGCATTTGGGGTCGAGCACCACCGCGGCGGCGACGACCGGCCCCGCCCACGGCCCGCGCCCCGCCTCGTCGACCCCGGCGACGCGCCCGGCATAGGCGGCCTCACGGCTATAACAGGGCATGGTTGAATCCCAGCGGGCCGTGGCCTGCGCCCAGCCTCGGCGCGGCGCGGATCGCGTCCTGCACGAAAGTGCGTGCACGGACCGTCGCCTCGACGAGGCTCAATCCCTGCGCCAGCCCGGTCGCCAGCGCCGAGGCCAGCGTGCAGCCGGTTCCGTGCGTGTGGCGCGTCTCGATACGCGGGCTGACGTAGCGATGCTGCAACGACGGCGTCACCAGCCAGTCGGCGATCTCGACGCCGGCGAGATGCGCGCCCTTGGCCAGCACGGCACCCGCGCCAAGCCCGAGCAGTTCCTGCGCCGCGAGCACGACATCGGCCTCATCCTCGATCTCGGTCTGCGCAAGCGCGGCGAGTTCGGGCGTGTTCGGCGTCACCACCGTCGCCAGCGGCAGCAGCCGCCGCAGCATCGCCGCGACCGCCTCGTCGGCGAGCAGGCTCGCGCCGTTCTTGGCAACCATCACCGGATCGAGCACCACCGGCAGCCGCAAGCCGTCGAGCACGTCGGCGACCGCCTCGATGATGTCGGCGCTGCCGAGCATGCCGAGCTTTACGACATCCGCCCCGATGTCACCCAGCACCGCGCGCATCTGCGCCGCGACCAGCGCCGGGGCGACCAGCTCGACCGCCTCAACGCCGAGCGTATTCTGCACCGTGATCGCGGTAACCGCAGTCGCCGCATAGCCGCCGAGCATGGTGACGGTCTTGATGTCCGCCTGGATACCGGCCCCGCCACCCGAGTCCGAGCCGGCGACGATGAGGATGCGGGGGATCATAACAAAACCCTCCCCGCCTTCGGGCAGGGGAACCATCCTCTTGCATTCTGGAGGGGCGGCGGTGCGAGTGGCAGTGCTCGTCGGGTGCGACGCGAGCGAAGGCCTGCACGCGGCGACACCCCTTCACCGCAAGTGCGATCCTCCTTCCTGAAGATGGGAACGGTCGAGTTCAGCATAATCATCCCGCCGCCGCGACCGCCGCGCAGATGTCGTCGACCACCTCGGTCACCAGCGCCATGTCCTCGCCCTCGGCCATCACCCGGATCAGCGGTTCGGTTCCCGACTTGCGGATCAGCAGCCGTCCGGTGCCGTTCAGCCGGGCTTCGCCGTCGGCGATGCTTTGCTGGACGCCGAGCGTCTCGAGCGGTGCGCCGCCGGCGAAGCGGACGTTCTTGAGCAGCTGCGGTAGCGGGTCAAACAGATGCAACATCTCGGACGCCGGCTTGCCGCTGTCGACTAGCGCGGCGAGCACCTGTAACGCCGCCATCAATCCGTCGCCGGTGGTGGCGAAATCGCTGAGGATGATATGCCCCGACTGCTCGCCGCCGACGTTGCAGCCGCTGGACCGCATTTTCTCGAGGACGTAGCGATCGCCGACCTTGGCCCGCAGCAGGTCGATACCATGCCCCTGCAGGAAGCGCTCGAGCCCGAGATTCGACATCACCGTCGCGACCAGCGCCTTACCCTGCAAGCGGCCACTGTCTGCCCAGCGGGTGGCGATTAGCGCCATCAATTGATCACCGTCGATGACGCGGCCATTCTCGTCGGCAACGATCAACCGGTCGGCGTCGCCGTCGAGCGCGATGCCAATATGCGCGCCGCTGGCGACGACGGTTTCCTGCAGGATTTCGGGATGCGTCGAGCCGCAGCGGTCGTTGACGTTGAAGCCGTCGGGGTTGACGCCGATTGGAATCACCTCCGCGCCCAGCTCCCACAACGCCATTGGCGCGACCTTATACGCCGCACCGTGTGCGCAATCGATAACCACCTTCAGCCCGTCGAGCCGCAAGCGGTCAGGAAAGCTCGATTTGGCGAAGTGGATGTAGCGCCCTTGCGCGTCGTCGATACGGCGCGCGCGGCCGATCGCTTCAGGCCTGGCGGGCACCGGCTCGACATCGAGTAGCGCCTCGATTTCGGTCTCATCGGCATCGGACAGCTTATAGCCATCGGGACCAAATAGCTTGATACCATTGTCGTAATAAGGATTGTGACTGGCCGAGACCATGACGCCCAGGTCGGCGCGCATCGAGCGCGTCAGCATGGCGACCGCGGGCGTCGGCATCGGGCCCACTTGGACGACGTCCATGCCGACCGCGGTGAAGCCGGCGGTCAGCGCCGACTCGAGCATATAGCCCGACAGCCGGGTATCCTTGCCAATCAGCACGCGGTGCTTGTGCCCGCCGCGCAGGAACTTCGCCCCGGCTGCCATGCCGACGCGCATCGCCACCGCCGCGGTCATCGGGGCCTGGTTGGTCAGCCCGCGAATACCGTCCGTGCCAAAATATTTGCGCGTCATGGGTGTGCCAAGCTCCAGTTTCAGCCATTGTAGCGGCAGGCGCGCGGACGCGGCAAGGAGCACCCCAGATGCAGACACGGCTACTCGGCAACCACCTGCGGGTCTCCGCACTCGGGCTCGGCTGCATGGGGCTGACCGGCGTCAGCGGCATGCCAGCGATGTACGGCACGGTCGACGCCGCCGAGGCGGTCGCGACGATCCACCGGGCGATCGAACTCGGCATCACCTTCTTCGACACTGCCGAAGTCTACGGGCCGTTCAGCAACGAGGAGCTGCTCGGGCGCGAACTCAAGGGCAAGCGCGAGGGGCTGGTGATCGCGACCAAGTTCGGTTTCCGCATTGAGGACAGCAAGCACGCCAGCGGTATCGACGGCAGTCCGTCAAACGTGACACGCGTCTGTGACGCCAGCTTGCTGCGGCTTGGGATTGACCACATCGACCTGTTCTACCAGCACCGGGTCGATCCCGCGGTACCGATCGAGGAGACCGTCGGCGCGATGGCGGGGCTTGTCGCAGCGGGCAAGGTGCGCTTTCTCGGACTCAGCGAGGCGGGCACCGAGACGCTTCGGAAAGCGCACGCGGTGCATCCGATCACCGCGCTGCAGTCCGAATACTCACTATGGGAACGCGAAGTCGAAAACGATATCCTGCCGCTGTGCCGCGAACTCGGCATCGGCTTCGTACCCTTTTCGCCGCTCGGGCGCGGCTTCCTGACCGGCGGGGCGCAGCGTGCTGAGGACTATCCCGAAGGCGACTACCGCCGCAACGATCCGCGCTATCAAGGGACGAACTACGATGCCAACGTCGCGATGCTAGGTGTCGTCAAGACGGTCGCGACTCGACACGGTGTCAGCCCGGCTCAGGTCGCGGTGGCGTGGCTGCTGGCGCAAGGCCCCGATATCGTCCCGATCCCAGGCAGCAAGCGCCGCGTCACGTTGGAGGACAGCGCAGGCGCGGTCGACCTCGCGTTGACCGAAGCCGACGTTGCCGAGCTGAGTGCCGCCGCACCGATCGGCGGCACCGCCGGGCTGCGCTATGGCAACCCGGCGATGATGGCGATGGTACGGCAGTAAGGCTTACGCCTCAGCCGGGATGCGCAGCACCTGTCCCGGATAAATGTGGTCGGCATCCTTGAGCATCGGCTTGTTCGCTTCCAGGATCGTGTTGTACTTGTTGGCGCTGCCGTAGACGCGCTGCGAGATCGCCGATAGCGTGTCGCCGGCCTTGACGGTGACGAACTGCACTTTGTCCTCGTCGGCGTGGTCGTCCGACACCGCCGCGCCCGCTGGCGGCTGAATCGAGCTCAACGGCACACGCATCTCGTTGTCGACATGCGTGATGCCGTCGGTGTTAGCGATCGCCATGACGATCTTCGATGCCTCGGCGCGGTCGATCGCCAACCCAGTGACA
>JAYTHJ010000216.1:0-3740 GCA_043732725.1 Sphingomonadaceae bacterium
GGCAGGTCGGTCGTCAGCGATACCGGCGGGGTACCGCCGACCGCGCGCGCCATATAGGCAGCAAAGGCGCGGGCCGGGGCGCGGCCGCCCTGTAATCCGGGTACGGGCTTGGCATCGTCGCGGCCCATCCAGACGCCAGTGGTCAGCTCGTTGGTGAAGCCAACGAACCAGCCGTCCTTGTTCGAGGTCGTGGTGCCGGTCTTGCCCGCCAGTGGCCGGCCGAATTGGGCGTTGCGCCCGGTCCCGGTCTGCACCGCCGCCTGCATCAAATCGGTCATCTTCGCGGCGACATACGGCGCGATGAGTACCCGCGGCGTTGGCGCCTCGCGCTGGTACAGCACCGTCCCCGCCGCATTGGTGATCCGCGTGATGCCGTACGGACGCGTCTCGATGCCGCCGCTCGCCACCCCGGCATAGGCGCTGGTCAGCTCGAGCAAGGTCACGTCATTCGCGCCGAGCGCCATCGCCGGGCGGCGGTCAATCGGCGTGGTGATGCCGAAGCGCCGCGCCACCTCGGCGACGGTGTCGAAGCCCGCTGTCGCCGCCAATTGCACCGCAACAGTGTTGATCGAGGCGGCGAAGGCCTGCCGCACCGTCATGGCGCCCGCGAACCGCCCGCTGCTGTTGCGCGGACTCCAGCCGTCGATCTCGACCGGCTGATCGACGACGCGGTCGTCGGGCGAGACGCCCGATTCGAGCGCGGCGAGATAGTCGAACAGCTTCCACGACGATCCCGGCTGACGGCGCGCCGCCACGGCGCGGTTGTAGTTCGAGGCGACGTAATCGCGCCCGCCGACCATCGCGCGCACCGCACCGTCGCGCGCCAGCGCGACCAGTGCGCCCTGCGCCCCGGCCGGCGTCTCCGCCGCCAGCGCCACTTCGGCGGCGTGCTGCCCGGCGGGATCGAGCGTCGTTGTCACCTGCAGCGGCGCGACGGTCTCGTCGGTCAGGATCTCCACCTGGCCCAGCACCCAATCGGTGAAATAGCGCACCCCCGAAGTGCGCTCCTGCGCCGCGAACCGCAGCCCGTCGAGATTAGCTTCGGCCGCCGCAGCAGGGGTAATTGCGCCGCTGTCGGCCATCGTGCGGATCACGGTCGCGGCACGCGCCTTCGCCATCAGCGGATCGGCCGACGGCGCATAGCGACTCGGAGCCTTGACCAGCCCGGCGATAACCGCCGCTTCGGGCAGCGTCAGCGTGGCGGCGCTATGGCCGTAGAACTTGCGGCTTGCGGCATCGATGCCGTACGCGCCGCCGCCGAAATAGACGCGGTTGAGGTACAGTTCGAGAATTGCATCCTTGGTGAAACTGCGCTCGATCGCCAGCGCCAGCACCATCTCGTGAATCTTCCGGTCGAAGGTCTTACTCGACGTCAGGAAGACGTTGCGCGCCAATTGCTGCGTGATCGTCGAGGCACCCTGGACGTTGCGCCCGGCGCGAATGTTGACGATCAGCGAGCGCGCCACGCCGATCGGATCGAGCCCCGGATGGCTGTAAAAGCGCCGGTCCTCGACCGCTACCATCGCGTCCACCATCGTGTGCGGAATGCGCGCGAACGGCAGCCACTCGCCGTAGCTCGGCCCGAGGCTGACCAGCACGCTATTGTCGGCAGCGCGGACCTCGACGCTCTGGCCGTTGGGCGAGCGCATCAGCTCGTCGAAGCTCGGCAGCGATGCCATTGCGATCGCCACCGCAATGCCGAGCGCGATCAGCCCGATCAGCGCGGTGATCAGCAGCGCGCGCAGCAGCGCCGTCAGCCAGCCGCCGCGGCGTCTAATCTTGCGATACTGGGAGGAGCGCGGTGCCATGAACGTTGCGGAGCCGCGCTTAAGCGGATTTCACTGCGGCGGCAAGGGCTTCGGCCCGCTCCCACAGCCAGCGCAGCCGGGGTCTTCGGGCAGCGTCAGTGTCCGCATCCGCGCGCCCAGGGCGTCGTACAGCAGCAGGCGCCCGGCGAGCGACGTCCCGAACCCGACGATCTCGCGGATGATCTCGAGCGCTTGCAGCGAGCCCATCACTCCGGTCAGCGCACCGAGCATGCCCGTATCGGCGCAGGTCAGCGCCTCGCCGTCCGCCGGCCCATTGGCCGCGTCGCCGACGTAGCAGCGGTAGCACGGCAACGCCGCCTCCCAGCCGCGAAACGTCGCCAGCTGCCCCTCGAACGGTCCGACGGCGGCCGACACCAACGGGATTCGCAGTGCAAAAGCGGCATCGGCGACCGCCAGCCGCGTCGCGAAGCTGTCCGAGCCATCGGCGACAACATCGTGCCCGGCGAGCAGTGCATTCGCGTTGTCCATCGTTAACCGCAACGTCAGCCCGGTGACGCGCACGTCGGGGTTGAGCCGTGTCACGGCCTCGGCGGCGCTGTCGGTTTTCGTCCGTCCCACGTCAGCAGTCGTGTGCAGCACCTGCCGCTGCAGGTTCGACAGCGCGACGGTATCGTCGTCGATGACCGTCAGCCGCCCGACGCCCGCTGCGGCGAGATACTGTATGCACGGACTGCCGAGACCGCCCGCGCCGACCACCGCGACCGATGCACCGAGCAGCTTGCGCTGGCCGCCGCCGCCGATCTCGCGCAGCACGATATGGCGCGAGTAGCGATCGAGCTGTGCGTCGGTAAGCGCGGTAATCAGGTCGGCGCTCAATGCCCGGTCGAGCCGAAGCCGCCGCTGCCGCGCACCGTCGCGCCGAGCGCATCGAGCGAGGTGATCGGCTCCCATACTGCCTGCACCACCGGCGCAACAACGAGCTGCGCAATCCGCATGCCGCGCGTAATCGTTACCGGATCGGCTCCGAGATTGACCAGCAGCACCATCAGTTCCCCGCGATAATCGCTGTCGATCGTGCCGGGGGCGTTGGCGACGGTCAGTCCGTGCTTCGCCGCAAGCCCCGAGCGCGGGCGGACCTGCACCTCGTAGCCCGGCGCAATCGCCAGCCGTAGCCCGGTAGCGACCGCCTTGCGCGCACCCGGAGCGAGCACCAGCGGCGCGTCGATCGCGGCGACGACGTCCATGCCCGCCGCACCGGCGCTGGCGTAGGCAGGCAGCGGCAGGCCGGTGCCATGCGGCAGAATTTCGACGGCAATCGTCGTCATGCGTCTTTCGATCCGGTCACGACCGGTGCCAGCGCCGCCGCGATCCGCGCTGCCAGCCGTCGCGCGACCTCGGGCTTGGGCAGTTCGGGCCAGTCCTCGACGCCGCCCTCCGTCACCAGATGTACCCGGTTGAGCTCGCCGCCCATGACCTCGCCGGAAACATCGTTGGCAACGATCCAGTCCGCCCCCTTGCGCAACCGCTTGGCGAGCGCGTTGCCGACCACGTCGTCGGTCTCCGCAGCGAAGCCGACGACCAGTCGCGGACGGTGCGGTCCCGGTGCTGCCAGCGCCGCCAGAATGTCGGGGTTGGCGAGCAGTTCGAGCGTTGGCGGCATGTCGCTCTTGGCGCGCTTGTGCGGATGTGCCGCGACGTGCCAGTCGGCTACCGCTGCGACGCACACCGCCGCGTCGACCGGAACCTCACCGGCGATCGCCGACTGCACCGCCGCCGCCATTTCGCGCGCCGTCTCGACGTCGATACGTGACAGGCCTGGCGGCGTCGCAAGCGCCACCGGTCCGGCGACCAACGTCACCCGTGCCCCGAGCGCCGCCAGCGCCCCGGCGATCGCAAAGCCTTGCTTCCCCGACGAGCGGTTGGCGAGATAGCGCACCGGATCGATCGGCTCATGCGTCGGCCCGGCGGTGA
>JAYTHJ010000217.1:0-3736 GCA_043732725.1 Sphingomonadaceae bacterium
TCGGCAACCGCGAACAGCGTCGCCGGATCGGGGACGAAGCGACCGTGCGGATAGCTTAGCCCGCGCCGGTCCTCGCGGGCATTGGGCGCGGGGGCGAGGAGGGTCGACATGACGGCACTATCGCCTGAACAGCGCGTCGCCCTGCTGCTGCGCTGTACCGACTTCGGTCGGCACTGGCCCATGTTCGGCGATGTGCGCGGCGGCGGCGCGTTCGGCGTGGAGCTGTTCGATCATCGCGCTGCGATCCTCGCCGAGCTTGCCGAGGTCGATCGAGGTGTCGATACCGGCCTTCTTCGCCGCCTGGGTAACCAGCGCATCGAGTTCGCGCTGCGGGCAAAGGCCGAGCGTCACCGGGTCTTTGGGCGAAATGTTGGTGTAGTTCCAATGGCTCTTGTCACGGATCGCCGAGATCGTCGTCTTGGTGGTGCCAATCAGGCGGCTGATCTGGCCGTCGGTAACCTCGGGATGGTTCTTGATAATCCACAGGATGCCGTCGGGCTTGTCCTGGCGCTTCGACAGCGGCGTGTAGCGCGGGCCCTTGGTGCGGCGCTCCTGCTCGGGCTGCTTCTCGAGCTTGAGCCGCGCCTCGGGATCGCCCGAGCAGCGGTCGATCTCGGCCTGCGTCAGCTCACCCGAGCGGATCGGGTCGCGCCCGGTCATCTTGGTCAGCGCCGTATCGTCGGCGATCGCCTGGATTTCGAGCAGGTGCAGTCCGCAAAATGCCGCGATCTGCTCGAACGTCAGCGCCGTATTGTCGACCAGCCAGGCGGCGGTGGCATGCGCCATCAGCGGAGTTGTCGGGGCAGTCATCGGCGTAAAACCTTGGTTCGAGGATAAACAAACGGCCGCCCCACGCGGAGCGGCCTGCAAAATTATCATGTAGGACCGATGTCGCAGGCGATCAATGCTATTCGGTCGTTACATCTCAAGTATAATCTTGCCGACATGCTCGCCCGCCTCCATGCAGCGGTGCGCATCGGCAGCGTGCGCCAGCGGGAAGACCCGGTCGGTGACGGCGCGCAGCCTGCCGGCGGCGAATAGCGGCCAGACCTCGGCTTCGAGCGCGGCGGCAATAGCGGCCTTGAACGCCACCGGGCGCGGCCGCAGCGTCGACCCGGTCAGCGTCAGCCGCCGCCGCATGATGTCGGAAAACTTAACCTCCGCCACCGGACCCCGCTGGAACGCGATCGAGATATGGCGGCCGTCGTCGGCGAGGCATTTGATGTTGCGCGGGATATAGTCGCCGCCGACCATGTCGAGCACGACGTCGACACCGCCGCCGCTCGTGAACGTCAAGACCTCGGCGGCGAAATCCTGAGCCTTATAGTCGATCGCATGATCCGCCCCGAGCGCCCGCGCCGCGTCGCACTTCGCCGCCGAACCGGCGGTAACGATGACCGTCAGCCCGCGCGCCTTGGCGAGCAGGACCGCCGTGACGCCGATACCGCTGGTACCGCCATGGATTAGCACCGTCTCGCCCGCCACCGCGCGCCCGCGCTCGAACAGGTTCGACCAGACAGTAAAGTAAGTCTCGGGCAAGCCCGCCGCATCGGTCAGGCTCACCCCCGCCGGGACCGGTAGACACTGTACAGCCGGAGTTACGCAATATTGGGCATAACCGCCGCCCGCGACGAGCGCGCACACTTGGTCGCCCGCTTGCCAGCGCCCGCCGCCGATTACGACCTCGCCCGCGATTTCGAGGCCGAGGATCGACGGCGTGCCTGGCGGCATCGGATACAGCCCGAGCCGCTGCAAGACATCGGGCCGATTGACCCCCGCTGCATTCACCCGGACCAGCACCTCGCCATCGTTGGGAACCGGCACCGGGCGCTCGACCGGCACCAGTAGTTCGGGGCCGCCAGGTGCAGCGGGATCGATCGCGATCATCATCGGCGGGATAGTCATGCCGCCGCTATCACCCCGCCCCGCCGAACGGTCAACCGCAACCGCCGGGTCATCTATCGACTACGCGCCGCCTCAGCGACACTGCACGCGCTTCCTGTTGCTGCCGATGACGTCGCCAAGCACCGCGCCGAGCCCGCCGCCCAGCACTGTGCCGAGCGTCTTCGAACCACCCGGCGCGATGATGTTGCCGAGCACGCCGCCACCCAGCCCGCCGATGATCAAGCCGGTCGTACCGTCGGAACGCTTGCAGTAATAACGATCGTCGCGACCGCGATAGACCTGCTCGTTCTGACCAAGGTAACGGGTACGGTATTTGCGACCGGCGCGATAATCCTTCTCGGGATAGTACGACCCGCCAGCATATTCACCATCGCGCCGGTAATCATTGCCGTCGCGGTGGTCGCCGTCCTGACGTTGGCCGTTACCGTCCCGACGATCGCCATCGCGGCGGTCGCCCTGATCGCCGAAATGGTCGCGCTGATATTGTTCGCCCGCCTGACGGTCGCGCTCGCCCTGGTCCCGCGGGTCCTGAAACTGCGCGAGCTGGAGCAGTGAGGCACGATGACTCGGCACCGATACCTGCGGATCGGCGAGCAGCGGTGCAGCTACGAACGACGCTGCGACGGTCGCGAGAAGTACGTGGCGCATTGCGATTCCTTTGCTCGTTGCGAGCGGGCTTGACTTATGGTCACCGCGATGAGCGACTAATGTTCATCGCGCTCAGATACCAAACCGGCTACGCGATGATACGTTCCGGCAGCGGCGACATCCGCGGCGCAGAGGGAAGCATCGATGGACGCTGACGACCTGCAGCCGCGCCGCCGCGATGACCCGCTCGGCGCACTGCGCCGCGAAGACCTCGACCCGCTTTCTGTTGCCGAACTCGACTTCCGGATTGCCGAGCTCGAGGCCGAAATCACCCGTACCCGCACCAAGCTCGCCGGCGCGACGCGGTTCCGCAGCGTTGCTGACGAGCTGTTCAAACGCTGACCCCTGCAACGAGCGAGGATCTCAACCGTGCATCATCTCGAACCCGAATTGAAGCCGGTCGCCATCGTCGACCTGCGACCGACGCAGATGACGATCGGCAAGCGCGAGGTGGCGCGCAAGCGGGCGGCGTGGGCGAAGCGTGCCGAAGCCGACGGCCCCGAGTTTCTCGGCCGCCACATGATCCCGGTCGTCGCCGGTCCCAAGCGCCAGCTGTTCATCATCGACCATCACCACCTCGTCCGGGCGCTGCACGACGACGGTGTCGAGCACGTCTTGGTCAGCACCGTCGCCGACCTGTCCAAACTCGATAAATCGCTGTTCTGGACGTTCATGGAGAATCGCAATTGGCTGCATCCCTACAACGCCGCCGGCGAGCGCGTCGCGCATCGCGAGATCCCGAAGACGATCGGCAAACTCACCGACGACCCTTACCGCAGCCTTGCCGGCGCGGTCCGCGAAGGCGGTGGTTATGGCAAGGACCTGACGCCTTATGCCGAATTCCTGTGGGCCGACTACCTTCGCCGCCAGATCGATATCGAGGCCCTCGACAAGGATTTTGAGAGCGCGCTCGGCAAGGCGGTGAAACTGGCCCGTGCGCCGGACGCGAACTATCTACCGGGCTGGTGCGGTACCAACGATGACTGAAGGCGTCGTGTTATCAGCACATTGCGACAGGATATGCGCGGAGAACGCCTAGCGGGTGCCGCGGCGATAACAGACATTGGCAGGGCTGGAACGTTCAACCCGCGCTGCCGCAGCGTCAAGCGCTTCGGCTACGGTGCGATGCAGTTCGCCTGACCGGTGTGTTCGGACGCCTAGGGATCATGACGGGGCGATCGCG
>JAYTHJ010000218.1:0-3720 GCA_043732725.1 Sphingomonadaceae bacterium
CGCCGCACGCCACCGCAGCGACCGGGACCACTGCGCCATGACCCGGCATGGCTTGGCCACACCGCTCTCCGAAAGTCTTATGCTTTCGGTGACGATGTCCCTCGCGCTGGCGACACCGCCCATCGCTTCGGTGACCATCTCGAGCCCCGGTCCTGGCCAACATCGACGCAGCAAGCCGCCCGCGAAGGCCACTTCCCGGCCCGCCGATGCGCGTCCCGCCAACCGGTGCGCCCGCCCCGCAACCGGCTGAAACCCGAAACACCCATAGGTCACCCCCCGTGGCCCGCGGCTTCCTGCTGTGGAGGATATCGTACGCCAAGCAGCGCCCGATATCCTTCACAATGTCGGACAACCAGCATCGAATGCACGCTCCCCGGAACCGGAGGTTCGTTCATGTAATTTTTTCGACTTGATTTGGTTGAAGCACGAATCCGCCGGGCGGGAGGGCGCTTGTCGTGAGATTAAGCTAAAGACGCGAGGGTAGCAGCGCGGCCGAAGGCGACGTTGGGCAGGCAGACGATCGCGACTCCACGACCTGGACGAGCCTGTGATGAACGATCTTATCCCTGCCGTTTGTCAGCCCGCTGGGTCAGCGGCTTGTTGACGGCATGACGATGGGCCGTTTTACGCACGAGACGCAGTGCAACTACATTCGCGACGTCGGACGATTCGCGACGTGGCCGGGACGATCGCCCGCCACTGCGACAGCAGAAGATGTCTGCCCTTTTCAGATCGAACAACAGGACGCCGGAATGCCGGGGCCAACAACGAACAGCATCTTTGGCTCCAGCGCCAAGGATCTCGCCCGCCACGCCCTGATCCCGGTCACCTGGACAGAGTGCCACCGCCAGCTCCTCCGCGGGACGATCCGCCCTCAACCCAAGCCGCCGCCGCTCGATCCGGCCAGCGACCGCAACCCGCTCTGCAACTTCGAAAGGCAACACGCCAATGACTTTTGTTCACGAAACCCAGCCGTTTAACTTCAGGTACATCATCCGCGAGCCAGCCGGCATTCGCGGCGACATCACCAGGGCATCGCATCTTACGGCGTCCTGCAACTACCTCTCTATCAGCCGCCAGAACGGCGAAGATGAATTCGGGCCGACACCGGATTTCGCTTCGCGCGATCCACGAGGTGCACAACGGAACAAAAGCAGGGGTACCTGCAGCGACATCAATGAGCTTGATTACCGTATCACGCTAATAAGTTTCATGCTTTAGCGTTGGAGAGCAACCCTCTCCGACCCCGCCACAATTTTCTTGATCGATCAAGCTCGTCCGGCGTCGGCGGCAGTGCAATCAAGTGGCGCCTATCGTTAGTCATATTGCGGCTCGCGGCTGGCGCGCCATGGTCCGGAAATATCTTCGAGCACGAGGTCGACGCACTCGACGGAAATCCGCAGCGCCGCGCCGCCGCCGAAGTTCGCGGTGATCGCGCCGTCGGCATAGGCGAAAGCAAGCAGTTCGAGTACGGCTACGTCCGCTACCGTCGCGTCCGCCCCCGCGCCGTCGAGGCTGGCCCACCCGCGACGCTGGACTGCGGTGACACTTTCGAACCGCAGCGCGCTCTGGACGCGGGTCTGGTCGTTGGTCTCCCAGCGGTAGCGGTTGAGCAGCAGCACCAGCCGCCGGGCGCGCTGGTCGTACGCAACGCCGGACGCGCGCAGCACCGCCGACTGCGTTAGCGCCGAGATCAGCGGAAGCTCGGCGGCCTCCTGCGCCAGCAGCAACAGGCGCTCGTCGCCGGGCGCGCTGCTGATTGCCGCCGGATCGGCGCGGCTTGCTGCCGGATCGGCTGGCTTCGTTGAAGGCAATTGGGCCTCACTCATCCGTCGGAAATCCGTGCGATGTCGGCCCCCACCGCCGACAGTTTCTCTTCGAGCCGCTCATAGCCGCGGTCGAGGTGGTAAACGCGGCTGATTACGGTTTCGCCGCGTGCCGCAAGTCCCGCCAGCACGAGGCTCATCGACGCGCGCAGGTCGGTTGCCATCACCGGCGCGCCGTTCAGGTGACCAACGCCGCGCACCACCGCCGAGCGCCCGCGCACGGTGACGTCGGCCCCCATCCGCGCCAGTTCGGGGACGTGCATGTAGCGGTTCTCGAAAATCGTCTCGGTGAGTAGCGACGCGCCGTCGGCAAGGCTCAGCATCGCCATGAACTGCGCCTGCATATCGGTCGGGAAGCCGGGGTAGGGGGCGGTCGACACCGTCACGCCGTGCATCCCGTTTCCGCGCTTGACCCTTAGCCCGCGGTTGGTCGACGTCGTCTCGATGCCGGCTTCGCACAGCGCGTCGAAAGTCGCGCCGAGCGAGGCTTCCTCAGCCCCGATCAGCTCGAGATCGCCGCCGGTGATCGCCGCGGCGCAGGCGTAGCTGCCGGTTTCGATGCGGTCGGGCATAACCGCATACGTCGCGCCGTGCAGCCGGGGCACGCCGGTGATGCACAGCCGTTCGCTGCCGACGCCATCGATCTTTGCCCCCATTGCGATCAGGCAGCGGCACAAGTCGACGATCTCGGGCTCGCGCGCGGCGTTCTCGATCTCGCTGTCGCCGCGAGCGAGCACCGCGGCCATCACGACGTTTTCGGTCGCACCGACGCTGACAGTCGGGAAGACGTAGCGTCCGCCCCTGAGCCCGCCCGGCGCGGTTGCCCTGACGTAACCTGCCGCCAGCTCGATCTCGGCGCCGAGATGTTCGAGTGCTTTCAGGTGGAGGTCAATCGGGCGGTTGCCGATCGCGCAGCCGCCCGGCAGGCTGACCGTCGCCTCGCCGCAGCGCGCCAGCAGCGGCCCCAGCACAAGGATCGAGGCGCGCATCTTGCGGACGATGTCGTACGGCGCGACCGTCGAGCTGATCCGCCCCGCCTTCAGCGTCATCACCCGCCCGAACTCGTCGGGATGCGTCCCCTCGATCGTCGTCGAGACGCCGTGATTGTTGAGCAGATGCCCGAAAGTGTCGATATCGGCCAACCGCGGTAGGTTGCGCAGCGTCAGCGGTTCCTCGGTCAACAGCGCGCACGGCATCAGCGCCAGCGCCGCATTCTTTGCGCCCGAGATGTAAATGCTGCCCGACAGCGCATGGCCGCCGCGGATGATGATCTGATCCATAACGAAAGTGTTACCGCGCGCACGGCCTATCGCACAACCACGCGAATGATCAGCACGATCGAAAGTGCATACGCAGCGACCGTCGGGTAGAAGGTGAGCGCGAAGCCGAGTGCACGGCGGGCTGCGCCGTACTGGTAGCTGCGCCAGAATGCGGCCCGGCCGATGCCGAACAGCACGACCAGCATCGGGCCCGCGCCACGCGCGCGGCAGCAGCGCCGTCAGCGAAAGGTGCACCGGTAACGCGAGCAGCGTCTCTTCGAGGGTGTTCTGCAGGATGGCCTGCGACCGGCGTACTGGCGGCGTCGCTTCGCTCAGACCAGCCCTCGCGGCGTCCTCGGGCGAAGCGAAGCGCGCGCTGGCGACCCGCGCCATGGCGGCAAACAGCCAAATTAGCACGAACAAATCGCAACGTGCGGCGTATGCGAGACGCTCGCCGCCGGACAGCTCGGGTCCGGCAACAACCGGCCACCGGCGAACGTCGCCGCCGTCACCAGCGCCGCCAAGGTCATGCGGCGCAAGATCCCGCGCTGCTCGCGGTCGAACAGCACCGTCACTTCGCGCGTCGCATGGTCTATCTTCGCCAGCGTCTTGCCTCAATTTGAGGCATTGACGAT
>JAYTHJ010000219.1:0-11847 GCA_043732725.1 Sphingomonadaceae bacterium
CGGCATAGAAACGATGGGAGAGTTTTGTACGCTGAAGCACTAATACAGTCGGTACGTTACCGGACAATTAGTTAATTTATGATGGTTAACATGTTCCGATTGTGAATAACAGTGAGAGCGATATCCTGAGACGCGTGGAGGGGTGTAGTGGCACAGTTCGATGCGGCATATTGCCGGAAGCGGGCAATCAGCGAATTAAAGATGGCGGCGTCGGCCGAGTCGCCGCTCGCCGCCGAGGCCCACCGGCAGCTTGCCGCGCAATATCAGAAGCGCGCCGACGCCGATGGACCCGGCGCGCGGCGGCCGATCGGGCGAACTTAGCCGCGGCTCCTCCGACCGAACGCGGATCGCCGCAAGACTTGCTGTCATCGGGTTGGTTACTTGCGGCGGCCGAAGTCGTCAGCGGCAGTATCTTGGCCGGCATCGACGATGGTGCGGCGGATCGCGCGAGTGCGGGTGAACAGCGCGTGCAGATAGTCGCCGTCGCCCCAGCGGATGGCGCGCTGTAGCGCCGTCAGGTCCTCGCTGAAGCGCTGCAACACGTCGAGCACCGCATCCTTGTTCGACAGGAAGACGTCGCGCCACATAGTTGGGTCCGACGCCGCGATCCGCGTGAAGTCGCGAAAGCCGCCCGCCGAGTATTTGATCACCTCCGACCGGGTGACATCCTCCAGATCGGAGGCGGTGCCAACGATGCTATAGGCGATCAGGTGCGGCAGGTGGCTGGTCACCGCGAGCACGAGGTCGTGGTGCGCGGCGTCCATCAGCTCGACGTTCGCGCCGAGCCGCGTCCAGAACTCGCCGACGCGGGCGACCGCGACCGGGTCGGCGTCGGCGGCCGGCGTCAGGATGCACCAGCGGCCGTCGAACAGCGTCGCGAAGCCCGCGTCGGGGCCCGACTTCTCGGTTCCCGCCACCGGATGCGCGGGCACGACGGCGGTGCCGGGCGGCAGCGCGGCGCTCAGGTCGGCGAGCACCTGCGCCTTGACCGAGCCCGCATCGGAGACGACGCAGTCGGCGCTGAGCTCGGCGGCGATCGCTGCCGCAACCTCGCGCATCGCCAGCACCGGCACGCACAACACGACCAGATCGGCATCGATGACCGCCGCCGCGGCGGTGTCGGTGACATCGTCGGCAAGCTTGAGCGCACGCACCCGCTCGCGCACCGCCGGATCGGCATCGTGGACCGTCAATCGGACGGTGGGCATGTGCTCGCGCACGGCCCGCGCCAGCGACACGCCGATCAGTCCCGTACCGATGATCGCGACGCGCGCGAACGGCAGCATCAGCGTGAGCTGGCGGGGTGCCATGCCTCGACGAAGCGCCGCAAGCTCGCGGCCACCGCGCGCGTCTCGGCCTCGGTGCCAATCGTGATGCGTAACGCATTAGGCAGCCCTTGCCCGGGCAGCCAGCGGACGATGATGCCGTCGGCCATCAGCGCCGCGTTCGCCGCCTCGGCGGTCACCGGGCCGGTTTCGGCGAAGGTCACCAGCAGGAAGTTCGCCGCCGACGGCACGGCGCGCAAGCCGGCATTGCCGAGGCTGGCGATCTCGGCGGCCAGCCACGCGCGCCAGACACGGTTATCTTCGCGGCACCGGTCGATCCACACCTGGTCTGCGAGCGCCGCGAGCGCTCCCGCGCCGCCCGCCATCGGCACGTTGAACGGCGCGCGGATCTTGTTCAGCGCGGCGATGGCCGCCGGTGCGCCATAGGCCCAGCCGACGCGCTCTGCGGCCAGCCCGTAAATTTTCGAGAACGTCCGTGTTACCACAACATTGGCGTGCCCGGCGACGAGCGCGAAGCCATCTTCGTAATCGGGGTCGTCGATGAACTCGGCATAGGCCCCGTCGAGCACCAGCATGACATCGGACGGCAGACCGGCATGCAGCCGCCGCACTTCAGCCCCCGAAATCAGCGTGCCCGTCGGGTTGTTCGGGTTAGCAAGATAGACCAGCCGCGTCCGCGGCGTCACCGCCGCGAGCAGCGCGTCGACGTCGGCGGTAAAGTCGACGTCCGCAGCCTCGACCGGCGTCGCGCCGACGCGCTGCGCCGCGATCCGGTAGACCGCGAAACCGTGACGGACGTAAAGCACCTCGTCGCCGACGCTGGCATAAACTCCCGCGAGCAGGTGCAGCAGCTCGTCCGAGCCGGTACCGCAGATAATCTGTTCGGCGGGTAGGCCGTGGTGCGTCGCCAGCGCCGCGCGCAGCGCAACCGACTCGGCATCGGGATAGCGGTGCGCGCCGGTGGCGACCGCCGCCATTGCCGCGACCGCCGCCGGCGACGGCCCGAGCGGGTTCTCGTTCGACGACAGCTTGACGGGGTTGACGGTGCCGGCGAGTGATGCCTTGCCGGCCACGTAGGCGTGGATCGCATCGACCCACGGCTTGACCCGCGGCGAGGCCAGCTGTTGGATGAAGACGGGGGAGCTACTCATCGCGGTGGTGTGGCGGGTCGGCGGCGTTCTGACAAGGCGGCGCTATTTCACATTGGCGGCGAGGAAGGCGGCACTGCGTCGCAGCATGTCGGTCCGCGCCGCGCTGTCGTCGAGCAGGTGGTCGAGCCCGGGATAAATTTTGAGCTCGTGTGCCTTGCCCGCCGAGGCCAGCGCGCTGTCCATTGTGCGCGCCTGGCTGACATCGACGTTGAGGTCGCGGTCACCGCTGAACATCAAGACGGGAGCGCGGAAGACCGCCGCATGTCGCGCCGGCGAGCCGGCGATGACGTGCGGACCCTCGCCGATGAACGCATAGACCTCGAGAAAGTCGATGAAGCGGTCGGCGCGGTTGCGCAGCTCGGCGAGGTCGGTGACCGGCGCGACCGCGATCACCGCCTTGTACAGCCCTGGATCAAGCACGTTCGCCTGCAACGCCGCATAGCCGCCGTAGCTCCAGCCGACGATCGCCAGCCGGTCCTTGTCGGCGATGCCCTGTTTGACCAGCCAGCGCGCGCCGTCGTTGACGTCACCGATCGCCGTCGCCCACGATTTGAAGCCATTGTTGCGATACCACGCCTCACCGTATCCCGACGAACCGCGGAAGTTCGGCTGCAAGACGGCGTATCCGAGCTGCACATAGTATTGTGCCAGCCAGTCGAAACCGCCGGTGTCGCGCGAGCTCGGCCCGCCGTGCGGCATGATGATCGTCTTTAGCGCCTTCGTCGGAACACCCGGCGGCAGCGTCAGATACGCCGGGATCATCGTGCCGTCGGCAGCCGGATAGCGGACCGGCTTGACGCTCGCCAGCGTCAGCGGCTTCAGCTGTGGCCGCACCGCGAGCAGCTCGTTAAGTTCGTGGCTGGTGGCGTCATACAGATAAAAGATACCTGGAGTAGCGCTGCCCCCGGCCGCCACAAGCCGCTTGGTCTGGTCCCAGCTTTCGCCGAGGATATTGACCTCCGGATTGTTCGGCAGCGCCTCGCTGAGTGACCGCGTCAGTTTGAGTAGCGCCGGATCGAAATAGTCGCGCTGTTCGGCATCGACGGTGTAGTCGACTCCGACCGGGCGGCGGTACTTGCCGATGCGGTAAACGCCGTCGACGTCGACGATCGGGTGCGAAAATACCAGCTCGCTCCGCCCCGAACCGTCGGCGGCGAGCTTGTACAGTGCCTGCCGCCCGTCGAGCGGCTTCAGAACATACAGCCACTCGTCGGTCTCGTCGAAACCTTTGACCTTGAGTCCGGCGACGGCGACGGCGGCGCGGCTCGCCGTGCCGATGGTCTTCCAGTCGCCACTATCCTTGGCGCGCACCGAATAGTGGAGCTTGTCGCGCGTATAGCCATCGAGCGAGCCGGTGTTGGTGACCCGAAAGCGGACGTTGCCATGGTTGTCGGTGCCAAGCTCGTCGATTTGTGTGTTGGCCTGCGTCACCATCGTCATCGCAGCGGTGTAAATGTCGACGCGCTGAGCGCTGACGCCCGGCCGCACCGCATGCAGGCGCGTACCGGTGACCAGTTCACCGGGCACGTCGATCTGCATCAGCACGTGGGTCGGGTCGTCGGGCAGCCAGTCGATAACCGCGCCGCTATACATGTTGTTGCGCAGCGCTTCGAACGAGTCGTGCTGGCCAAGCACCTTCATCTTGCTGCCGTCGGCATCGACTGCAACGACGCGGGTGAACGATTGCGGCCCGGTGGCGGTGAGAGTGATCCCGTACAATGTGCAGACCAGCCGTTGTTCGCTCTTCCACCGGCACGATACCGGGAGGACGCTGTTGTTCTTATTCCCCAGAACGACTTTGACTTTGCCCGACGCGATGTCGACCGCCAGCACTGCGGTGCCGTTATCGTCGAACGGCGCGAGATACAGCGCCTTGGCCCCGAGCGGCGACAGCACCAAACCGTGCGCGGCCGGTCGCGCTCCGAACACGACGGCGAGATCATCGGCCGACGGTGCGGCGGTAGCTGCCGCTGCGGCGAGTACCGTCCAGCCTGCCGCTATCCAACGCCGTCCGCGCATCATGTCGCCCCCTGCTCAGCCCCGTCGAGACCCTAGCGACGCCAACAGCTTTGGAAAAGTGCTATCGAGCGCGGCGGTGCGGTCCGCAGCTTGCGCCGCACTGGCCGCCGCTTGCACCGCGTTGCCGCCGCCCCTAACCGTCGTCGCCATGCCGCTCGCCGATCCCGCCACCGTCGACCACCGCCTTTTCCGCCTGTCTGCGCTGACGCTCGAGTCCGGGGCCGTGCTCGCCGCTCCCGAAATCGCCTTCGCGACTTACGGCACGCTGGCGCCCGGCGGCGGCAATGCGGTGCTCGTCTGCCATGCGCTGACCGGCGACCAGCACGTCACCGGCATCGATCCGCGCTCGGGCAAGCCCGGCTGGTGGAGCCGTCTCGTCGGGCCGGGGCTGCCGATCGATCCGGCGCGGCACTTTATCGTCTGTGCCAACGTGCTCGGCGGCTGCATGGGCAGCAGCGGCCCCGCCAGCCGCGATCCGGCGACCGGCGCGGCGTACGCGATGGCGTTCCCGGTCATCACCATCCGCGACATGGTGCGGGCGCAGGCGGCGCTGCTCGATCAGCTCGGCGTCGGGTTGCTGCTCGCCGTCGTCGGCGGCTCGATGGGCGGCATGCAGGCGCTCGACTGGGCGGTCGCCTACCCCGCGCGCGTCCGTTCGGTGGTCGCGATCGCTACGGCGGCGCGCCACACGGCGCAGAATATCGCCTATCACGAGGTCGGGCGGCAGGCGATCATGGCCGATCCCGACTGGGCGAAAGGGGCTTACTATGATACCACGCGGACGCCGGTTGCGGGGCTCGCGGTAGCGCGGATGGCGGCGCACATCACCTATCTGTCCGAAGCCGGGCTGACCGCCAAATTCGGGCGGCGGCTGCAAGGGCGCGAGGCGGTTTCGTTCGGCTTCGATGCCGACTTCCAGATCGAAAGCTACCTGCGCTACCAGGGTTTGAGCTTCGTCGAGCGCTTCGACGCCAACTCGTATTTGTACATTACCCGCGCGACAGACTATTTCGACCTCGCCGAGCCGCACGACGGGCGCTTGGCGGCAGCCTTCGTTGGCACCGCCACGCGCTTCGCGATCATCTCGTTCACCAGCGACTGGCTCTACCCGACCAGCGAAGCCCGCCGCATCGTCCGCGCGCTCAACGCCGCCAACGCGCAAGTCAGCTTCGTCGAACTCGATAGCCCGCATGGGCATGACGCTTTCCTGCTGGATACGCCGGAGATGAATCGCGTCGTCGACGGCTTCCTGCGCGCCGGCGAAATCTTGTGAGCGCAACGTGACCTTGCGCCCCGACCTCGCGGCGATTGCGCAGCTGATCGCGCCGGGAGCCCGCGTCCTCGATGTCGGCTGCGGCGACGGGGCGCTGCTCGCCGAATTGCGTGCGGCGAAACAGGTCGACGGACGCGGCATCGAGCTGAGCGCCGCCAATGTCGCCGCCGCGGTTGCGCGCGGGCTGTCGGTGGTGCAGGGCGACGCCGACGCCGACCTCGCCGACTATCCGGGGGCGGCGTTCGACGTGGCGATCCTGTCGAACACGCTGCAGGCGATGCGCGCGCCCGCGGTGGTGGTGAACGAGCTGCTGCGCATCGCGCGCGCCGCGGTGGTGTCGTTCCCCAACTTCGGCCACTGGCGGGTGCGACTGGCGCTCGGGCTCGGTGGCCGCATGCCGGTGACGCCGCTGCTGCCGGTCGGCTGGTACGAGACGCCGAACATTCATTTGTGCACGATCGCCGACTTCGATGCGCTCGCGGTGGCGCAGCGCTGGGCGGTCGATAGCGCGATCTATCTTAGCGACGGCGCACGGATCGGGGCGGCAGGAGCAAACTGGCGCGCGGAGCAGGCGGTGTTCGTGCTGCGGGCGTCAGCTCAAGCGGTCTAGGGCACCGCGAACGCGGGTTGAACCGACCGCGCGCGTAGCCACGCATCGACCGGAGCCAGCCCGTCGCGCTTGACCGCGCGCACGATATGCACGCCGCCCAGCCCCGGTGCCGCCCGCGCCAGCAGCGGCTCGGTCCACGCCAGCCCGCGCAGCGGCGGCGCGGCGAGCGCGGTGCGCCACGCCGCGACCTCGAACATTGCGTCGCTCAGCGTTCGCCGCAGCCCGCCGCGGCCGTAAGGGTGACCCTGACCAAACGGGTTCGACTCGGCGAGCGCCCACAACCCGGCACGGTTCGGCACCACGAGCAGCAACTCGCCCGCCGGGGCCAGCACGCGCCATAATTCGCGCAGCAGTGCTGAAGGTCTCTCGGCGCCTTCGAGGCTGTGCATGACCAGCGCCTGATCGAACACCGACGCGTCGAACGGCAGTTGGCAGTGGTCGGCGGCGAGCGTCGCATTCGGCCCGTTCGGCGGCCAGCCGCCGCCGGCATCGACCGCCGCGACCCGCTCGACCTTGGCGGCGGGGAAGCCGAGCAGGACGGTGGTCGGCGCGCCAAGCGTCAGCAGCCGGGTGGTGCTCTGGCGCTGCAGCAGCGGGCGCAGCGCCGTCCGCAGCAGCCGCGCGGCGCGGCGACCGGGCGGCGTGCGGTACCAGTCCTGGAGGTCGGAAGGGGCGGTCATGTTTCCGTGCGCATCGGCGAGCTTGACGCTACCGCTCGACGCACATCGCGATGCCCATGCCGCCGCCGATGCACAATGTCGCCAGCCCCTTGTGCGCGTCGCGCTTGGCCATCTCGTGCAGCAATGTCACCAGCACGCGCGCGCCGCTCGCGCCGATCGGGTGGCCGATAGCGATCGCGCCGCCGTTGACGTTGACCTTGCCGGGGTCGAGCCCGAGTTCCTGACCGACCGCGAGCGCCTGCGCGGCGAAGGCTTCGTTGGCCTCGATCAGGTCGAGGTCGCCGATCCGCCAGCCAGCCTTTTCGAGCGCTTTCCGCGACGACGGTACCGGGCCGATACCCATCAGCGCCGGGTCGACGCCGACCGAGGCCCAGCTGGCGATCCGCCCCAGCACCGCCGCTCCGCGCCGCGCCGCCTCGGCTTCCGACATCAGAACCACCACCGCTGCGCCGTCGTTCAGCCCGCTGGCGTTCGCTGCGGTCACCGTGCCATCCTTGCGGAACGCGCCCTTCAACCCCGACACGCCGTCGAGCGTGACACCGTCGCGGATATATTCGTCGGTGTCGAAGACGCTATCGCCCTTGCGGCCCATGACTGTCACCGGCGCGATCTCGTCCTTGAAGCGGCCAGCGGCGCGCGCGGCGCTGGCCTTGTTCTGGCTGGCGACGGCGAACTTGTCCTGCGCCTCGCGGCCGATCTGATATTTCTCGGCGACATTCTCGGCGGTCATGCCCATGTGATAGCCGTTGAAGGCATCCCAAAGCCCGTCCTTTATCATCGTGTCGATGAGCTCGACCGCGCCCATTTTGGTGCCGCTGCGCAGGTTTTGGGCATGGTTCGACAGGCTCATGCTTTCCTGCCCGCCGGCGACGATGATGTTCGCATCGCCCGCCATGATCGCCTGCGCGCCGAGCGCAACGGTGCGCAGCCCGCTGCCGCAGACCTGGTTGACGCCCCACGCCGGGGTTTCCTGCGCGATACCCGCCGCCATCGCCGCCTGCCGCGCCGGATTCTGCCCCTGCGCCGCGGTCAGCACCTGGCCGAGGATGACTTCGGAGACTTCGCCGGTGTCGATCCCGGCCTGGGTCAGCGCCGCCATGATCGCCGCCTTGCCGAGTTCGTGCGCCGGGACGCTGCCGAACTGGCCGAGGAAGCTGCCGACCGCGGTGCGCTTGGCGGCAGTGATGACGATATTGGTCATGCGAGGATCTCCCAAGAGTGTGGTTATCGTTCGTCTAGGCCGACCGCAGCCACGCCGCCAGCGGTTCCCACAGTTGCGCCCGCGCCCGGCTGCCGACGACCATGCCGACGTGACCCAGATCGAGCTCGAGCCGCGCGCCGACGCCCGCCGCCGCAGTGGCGGGGACGATGCGGTCGACCGTCGACACGATGTCGATGACCGGGACTCCGAGCGCTGCCGGATCGATCCGCTTGGTCCCGACGTGCCAGTCGCCGCGGCCGGGTAAGTCCGCCGCATACAACCGCTCGAACAGACTTGCCGCCACCCCGAGCGGCAGCGGCGGACCAGCATTGGCCCAGTCTTCGAGCGCCGCGAACGCGGTCATCGCCGCCGGATCGGCGTCGGCGAGCCGCGCATACTTCGCCACCAACGCCGCCGGATCGAGCTGCCAGAACGCCGGCTGCAGCAGCTCCATCGGCACGCTACCGAGCGCCGCGGCGATCGGCTGGATGCTCTCCCACAGCACCGCCATGCCGGCGCGCGCGTCGTCGCCGTAGCCGGTAAAGTGCCAGGGGGCTGCGAGCAGCGCCAGCCGGGTGACCGGGACCAGCGCCGCTGCCGCCAGCGCCAGCGTGCCGCCGAGGCAATAGCCGAGCAGCGCCGGGGGCGCGGGCAGTCCGCCGATCAGCGGCACCAGCCGCTGCGCCACATAGCCTTCGAGATCGAGCCCCAGCTCTTCCGCGCCCGGCGTTCCCCAATCGACCAGCATCAGCCGCAAACCTTGCGTCGCGAGCCAGCGCAGCAACGAGTTGCCCGCTGCCAGATCGAGCACATACGGCGGGTTGATCAGCGACGGGACGGCCACCACCGTCGGCCCGCTGCCGCCGTAATCGCGCAGGCAGACGCTCCCCATGCGCGCCACGTCGGGCATCGGCGGCAACGTCCGAACCGCATCGTGCGCCTGATACCGCCGCACGCCCGCCAGCACTCGCGCCAGCTGCGCGGTGTCGCCCGCCGTGACCTCGGCGGCGATGCTCAGGAACAGCGGCAGCGGATGCGGGCCGCGGACACGTTGCAGCGCAGCAACGGGCGGTGTAAACCTAACGTTCACGATCGTATCGGGACCTTCCATGGACGACACCAGCAAACCCGTCGCGACGCCCCGGCCGACGCCGGTAGTGATCAAGAAATACGCCAATCGGCGGCTCTATAATACCGCCTCGTCGAGCTATATCACGCTGGAGCACCTCGCCGTAATGACCCGCGCCGGCGAGGAGTTTCAGGTGTTCGATGCCAAGACTGGCGAGGACATCACCCGGCCGGTGCTGGCGCAGATCGTCATGGAGGGCGAGAGCAACGGCCAGACGATGCTGCCTGCGCCGTTCCTGCGCCAGCTGATCGCGATGTACGGCGATTCGATGCAGGCAATGGTCCCGCATTACCTCGAAGCCTCGATGGACGCGTTCTCGAAGCACCAGCTGCAGTTTCGTGACGCGGTCACCGGCGCGTTCGGCGGCGGCGCGTTCAAGCCGTTCGAGGTGCTGGCAAAGCAGAATATGGCGATGTTCCAGGCCGCCGCCGATATGCTCACCGGACGGGTGGCAACGCCGGTCAAGCCGGCCGCTGGCGAACTCGAAGCGGTCAAGGCGCAACTGGCGGCGCTGCAGGCGCAGATGGCCAAGCTGGCGAAGTAACGCTTCTTTCCCTCTCCCACTTGGGGGAGAGGGAAAGAATTACTTCACGAACTTCAGCGTCATCCGGTCTGATTCACCGATCGCAGCATATTTCGCCCGGTCGGCGGCGCCGCGCGCGTAGTTCGGCGGCAGCGTCCAGACGCCGTCGGGGTAGTCCGCTTTGTCTTTCGCATTGGCGTTGATCTCAGACTGGCCCGCGAGCTTGAAGCCCGCCGCCTCGGCGAGTTTGATCACCGTCGAGGTCTTCATATAGCCGCTCGAATCCTGCATCTTGTCGGGGCGAGTCTCGGGCAACCGATGTTCCTCGACGCCGAGCACGCCGCCGGGCTTGAGCGCGGTGTAGAACGCCTTGAACGCCTCGAGTGCGAAGCCGCCGATATACCAGTTGTGAACGTTACGGAACGTCAGCACCATGTCGGCGCTGCCGTCGGGAGCGACGGCGTACGCATCCTTGCTGAACGCGCTGACCTCGACCTTGTCATAGATAGCAGGCGTGGCGGCGAGCTTGGCCTCGAACTTCGCGCGCGCCGCGGCGTCGTTGCGACCGGCGGCAGGGTTTTGCGCGGCGGCATACAGCTTGCCGTGGTCGCGCAGGTATGGCGCGAGGATTTCGGTGTACCAGCCGCCCTGCGGCGAAATCTCGACGACGGTCATCGCTGGCTGCAGCCCGAAGAATTTCAGCGTTTCGACCGGGTGGCGGTATGCGTCGCGCGCCCGGTTTGCCGCACTACGCTGGGGCCCGGCGAGGATAGAGGCGTAGCTGCCGGGCGCCTCCGGGGTAAGCGCGGCGGCGGGCAGGGCTGCCGCTATAAGCAGCGCGACGACGACGAGCGATGACTTCATGCGGGAGACCTCGGCTTGCCGGAGCGGCACCGATGTCCTAGCCGAAGTACCGCCCGTGGCAAGGGCAGAGCCAAGCGGGGAGGCTGGCACTGGATAGCGGTACCACGCTCACCGTCTTCGCGTTCGGCACGTTGCTGACGCTGCTCGCCGCGTGGGGCGATCACGAGCGTCGCCGTCAGCCCGATGCGCCGCTGGCGCTACTGCCGTGGCACGGCCTGCTGTTTATCGGCGTCACGGTGATGCTATTCATGGCAGCACACGGCCTGACGCTGCTACGGGCGTAGCCGGCGCCACCGGCGCGCGCAGCTCCGCCACCGAGACGGTCACCGCGACCGGAACCGCCGCGCCGGCGGTCGTCAGGAACGCGATATCGGCGGCATCGCGCCCGTCGACGATGCGGATCAGCCCGTCGATCGGGGCCAGCCGCGTCGGGTCGAGCAGCCACCAGCCGCCGCCGACATAGACCTCCATGACCGCGTGAAAGTCCGCCGGTTCGAGTGCCAGCGCATAAGCGGCGACAGCGCGCGCCGGGATGCCGCTCGCCCGGCAGAGCGTGATGCCGAGATGGGTGAAATCGCGGCACACCCCGGCACGGTCGACGAAGGTGCGCTCGGCGGTGGTCTCGGCATCGCTGACGCCGTGGAGGTAATCGACCTTGGCGTCCAGCCAGTCGAGGATGGCGTTGACCCGCTCGCCGCCCGGCGCGGTGTGGCCGAACTCGCGCTCGACGAAACGCCCGAACTTGTCCGACGGGCAGAAGCGGCTCGGCAGCAGATAGGTCAGCGTATCGGGGTCGAGCTCGGACCAGTCGTGCTGCCGCGCGGTGCCCGGCATCGCCCGCCGCGGCGTGATGTCGACGACCGCGCGGTATGCGATCTCGAATTCGCCCGCGACGGTGCCGGTCAGCAAGCGGGCGCCGCTGGCGGGGTCGGGCACGATCTCGAGCGCCGCGCCGCTGGTCAGCTCGAGCACTTCGTCAACGATCGACTGTCCCGGCCCGCGCCGGACATGGACCTTGGCAATCGCTGCCGCGGGCTCGGCAACCGAATAGCGCAAATGGCACTGGGCAAGCAGGCGCACGGCAAGTTCCTGGCGATTCTGGTGCGTGTTC
>JAYTHJ010000220.1:0-11810 GCA_043732725.1 Sphingomonadaceae bacterium
CGCGCTCGACTGGCCGATGCCTACCAATTCAAATAATCATATACGCACCTTCTACTCGACAATTGTCACGCTATCGGCTAGGTAATCAGCACATTGAGAAATTGCGCCACCGGGTGACGCGGCACTCGCCGCCGCTGCTGAGGCGGACGGTTCCGCCCTCGATAGGAAAGGCGGACAAATCATGCCGGACCAGCGATCGTTGCTCGAACGCGCGTCGTCGATACCGCTGCACCGCCGCGAAATACTGGCAGCGGCGACTGTCGATGCAAGGATGGCCGATTTGTCGGAGGCGTGGGCGGGTCAGGCGCGGCAACCGCAGCTGCCGCCCGGCATCGATTGGGATACGTGGCTGATACTAGCGGGGCGGGGCTTCGGCAAGACCCGGGCCGGGGTGGGCTGGGTGAGTCAGGTTGCGGGCAACGTGCCGGGGGCGCGGATCGCGCTGCTCGGGGCAACCGCCGCCGACGCCCGGACGGTCACGGTCGAAGGCGAATTGGGGCTGCTGGCGAAGGGCCGCCGGGTGCCGGGCTCGCGTTCGAGCCGTCGCTGCACAAGCTGAGCTGGGCGAACGGCTCGACGGCGGGACTTTACTCGGCGGCCGAGCCCGAGGCGCTGCGCGGCTCGCAGCTCCACTTTGCATGGGGTGACGAGGTCGCGCGCTGGCCGGCAACCGCAGATACGCTGGCGAACTTGCGGCTGGCGCTTCGGCTGGCCAGCCGTCCGCAGCTGCTGTTGACGACGACACCGCGCCCGCTGGCATGACTGAAGGAGCTGACGACCGCCCCAGGGGTGATCGTCACCCGCGGCTCGACCAGCGATAATGCCGGTAATCTGCCCGAGGTGTATCTGCGAAACATGCAGCGCGATTACGGCGGCACGAGGCTGGACTGTCAGGAACTCGACGGTGAGTTCATCGATGACCTCGAAGGCGGGCTGTGGACGCGGGCGCTGCTCGAAGATTGACGGGTCCGCAGCCCGCCGGAGTTGCGCCGTGTCTTTGTCGCGGTCGACCCGCCGGCGTCGTCGGGCTTGCGCGCCGACGCCTGCGGGACCGTCGTTGCCGCGCTCGGCGACAACGGCCGTGGCTATGTGCTCGCCGACGACAGTATTCAGGGCCGCACGCCCGAACAATGGGCGCGCTCTCGGGCGACAGCGAAGATGGGATCGAGACGGTGCTTTGCACCTGCGGCTGTCACCCCCTAGGCGACGAGCCGCCGCATTCCGGCGATCTGATCGTCGTCGCGCCCGCCCCGGGACGCCGCCACCTCGCCGTCGTTACCGATGCCGGACTGGTGCATGCCCATGCTGGGCTGGCGCGCGTCGTCGAGGCTCCGGCGGACCCCAGCAGGTTGTCGGTCTCGTCGTGACGCGTGCCGGATCGGCAAGCGTAATGGCAACGCTCATCCTCGGCACCGTCGGCCGCGCGCTCGGCGGCCCGAATGGCGGCGTCGTCGGGACTTTTCTCGGCGGCAGCGTCGACCGCCCCATCTTCGGCTCGGGACCGGTCCGCAACGGCCCGCGGCTGACCGATCTCGCCGTGCAAAGCTCGGCCGACGGCCAGGCCTTGCCGCGGCTATACGGCCGCATCCGCGTCGCGGGCAACGTCTTCGGGTCGCTAGGGATCCGCGAAGCCGTGCAGCACTCCGGCGGCGGCGAGCGCGGACCGGCGATCAACACTTATAGCTATTCGGCATCGTTCGCGGTCGCCGTGTCGGCGCGCGCGATGAACGGCATCGGACGCATCTGGGCCGATGGCAAGCTGTTGCGCGATGCGAGCGGGGCCTATCTGTTTCCAGCAACAGTACGCAGCTACACTGGCGACGAGAGTCAGCCTCCCGACCCGCTGATCGTCGCGGCCGAAGGCATCGGGTTGGCCCCGGCCTACCGCGGCCTGGCGTATCTGATCTTCGACGACCTGCCATTGGCCGACTACGCCAACCGCATCCCCAATCTCACCTTCGAGGTGATCGCCGGCGATCGTGCCGCGATCGACATCGGCACGATCGCCGGCGATCTCTGCAGCGTTGCCAGCGACGAGGTTGAGATCGGCGGCGGCAACTTCGCGGTACTCCAAGGCTTCGTCGGCAGCCGCGCCGGGAGTGTCCGTGCCCAACTTGAGCCGCCCTTCGAGCTTGACGATCTGGTCTTTGCCGATGACGGTGCTTTCCTCCAGATCAACGCCGCACACGCTGACAGTATTCGCCTTCTCGACGCCGACGTCCTGGGTGCGACCGGCTCGGGCCAGCCGGCCGTCGCCCGCACCGATCACCGCGCCGCTTCAACAACGATCATCAACAGTCTGGCGCTCGGCTTCTCCGATCCGTCGCGTGACTATCAGTTCGGGTTGCAGCGCGCCGCGCGGCGGATCCCGGCGCTCCACGTCGACGAGCGCGATCTGCCAGTCGCGCTCGACCCGGTCGCCGCAAAGATCCTTGCCGAGAAGCTGCTTGCGCTCACGATTGCACGGCGCTCGACGGCTGAACTGCAACTGCCGTGGCGTTACGCCGATCTGCGGTTCGGCGATGTCGTTCAAGCAGGTAGCGGCGGCTCACGATGGCGCGTCCGCAAGGCTTCGCTCGTCGGCATGATCGTCGAGCTCGAAGTCGAGGCGCTGCCGGGCGCCGGCAGTTGCGCTGCCGACGGCGGGCGGCCGTTGATCATCACGGCGATTCCCGCCGGCCCGACGGTGCTACAAGTCCTCGACTTGCCGGCGTTGCCCGGGGCGCTGCCGACGACCCCGCGGCTGTGGCTGGCGGCGGCGGGGGCCGGCGCCGGGTGGCAGCGCGCCGAAGCGCTGGTCAGCAGCGATGCGGGTGACAGCTACGGCTGGGTCGCCAGTTTGTGCCCGGCGGTGACGATGGGGCAGACTGTCAGTGGTATGACGGCCTCGGCCGCAGATCGCTGGCAACGCTCCGACACGATCGATGCGATGTTGTTGAACGCGTCGATGTGGCTCGACAGCCGTGGCGAAGTCGCTGTTTTTGCCGGCGCCAACCTCGCGCTGATCGGCGACGAACTGGTCCAGTGTACGACCGCGACCGCGCTGTCGGCCGGTCATTTCCGGCTCGGCGGCTGGTTGCGTGGTCGGCGCGGCAGCGTCGTCACCGATCATGGCGCGGGTGACCACTTCGTCGTCATCGACCCCGCTCAGCTGATCGCTTTTACCCTGCCGCTAGATACGCTCGGGTCTTCGATCCGCTGCAACGCGGTCGGACCTATGGACGACGCCGTATCACTTGTCCCGCTCAGTGTAATGGTTGCCAGAAACGCCCTCCGTCTGCTGGCCCCCGTCCATCTGACCGCGGCGAAGACCGGCATCGGCGACATCTTCATCAGCTGGACACGCTGCAGCCGGTCCGGCTTCGCTTGGCTCGACGGTGTCGCAGCGCCACCCGCCGAGGCGAAGGAAGCCTATCACGTCAACCTGTGGCTCGACGACCGGAGCGTCGTCAGCGCCGACGTAAGCTCGCCGAGCTGTATTTATCCGGCGGCGGCGGTCGCTACCAATGGCGAAGTCGCGGCGACCGTCCTGCTGGTCCAAGTTGCGCGAGCCAGTGCGGTGGTCGGTCCCGGCCGGATGACGGCTGCAAGCTTCCCGATCGGCGGTTTGACCATCAACTAAGCTGCATTCACGAAGGACGAGATATGACTGGATCGACCGACCGCTATGTCGTGCCGCTGATGCAGACCGGCAGGCCCAGAAGGACGTTACGCATAATGACGCGATCGGTGTGATCGGCAGCTTTCTGGATCTGGCGGTCCAGGCAACCACTACAAGGCGGCCCGCAGCGCCTGTCGCCGGGCAGAGCTGGATCATCGCGTCGGGGACGATCGGCGTCTGGGCGGGCCAAGTCAGCCTCATCGCGGCGGGCTGGACCGAGGTACTGCCGCGGGATGGTTGTCTGGTATGGGTCAAGGAGGCTGCTGTCTTCGCGATTTTTCAGAACGGCAGCTGAAATGCCGACCGTCGCCGGTACGCGCGCTCGCAATTGGCGGACGTCCGGTCCTCGGTGCGACGATCATCGGCATCGTTGCGGCAAACGGGGGCGGTGTCGTAGACGTCATGGCGCGCGCGCGTGATCGCGCCGTTGCTCAGCGGACTGCGGAATTTGGGTCTGTTCACATAGCCTATGCTCCCGCTGCAAACACTTCATCGGAGACCGTGTCTTAGCGGCAACACTCGCGCCTATTCGCAGCTTGCGTGGGTATATTTGCTGCGTTAGAGCGTTGCCGGAACTCTAGACACCTACCGACTTAAGAAGGGGTACAACATGCGTAATCTAGCCTTGATTGTGGCTTTGGCCACCACGGCGCTTGCGGGGCCTGCACTGGCACGCCCGGCTCAGGCTTGGTACGTGGGCATCGATGCCGGTGCAATCCAGGCCGAGAACCAGGTCTTCCGGATTACGTCTACCAATGGGATCGCCACTTCGAATGCACTGACGACAAAGTACGACACTGGTTTCGATGTCGACGGTAACATCGGTTATGACTTCGGAGCGTTCCGTGCCGAGTTCGAAGTGGGTTATAAGAATAACAAGACCAACCACATTAACGTAAATACCGGCGGCTTGCCGGCTTTGCCATTCGGCAGCGGCACCTCGAGCCCGCCCGCCGGTAGCTATCAGTCGGATGGCACGTCGCGCATTCTGTCGTTCATGACCAACGGTTTGGTTGACTTCGGCGGTTCACAGGTCGGTTCGATCGGCGGTTTCGTCGGCGGTGGCGTCGGTGTCGCGCGCGTCAAGCAGAACAATTACGCGATTGCTACTGGCGGCAATGTGTTCGTGAACGACAGTGACACACGCTTTGCCTGGCAACTGCTAGCTGGCGTCTACAAGCCGTTGACGCCGCATGTCGACCTCGGGCTGAAGTATCGCTTCTTTAACGTCCAGAATGTGCGTACTTTTGCGGTTACCGGTGCCGAGCTCGACAGCCGGTTCCGTAGTCACAGCTTGCTGGTCAACTTGACATACCGTTTCGGCCAGGACGCGCCGCCGCCGCCGCCGCCGCCGCCGGCAGCTCTGCCAGTTGCGCCGACACCGGCGCCGTTGCCGCCGTGCCCGCCTGCTGCTGTAACGCCGGGGCCATTCCTTATCTTCTTCGATTGGGATCGCTCGGTAATCACGCCGGAAGCAGCTGCTATTCTCGACCGCGCGGCCGAGCAGTATGCGTCGACTGGCCAGACCAGTGTCATGCTGGCAGGCTATGCCGACAAGTCGGGTAAGCCGGACTACAATCTGGCGCTGTCGCAACGTCGTGCCGATGCCGCCAAGCGCTACATGGCCGGCAAGGGGGTCGCCGAGGGCGTCATCAATACCGAGGCGTTCGGCGAGACACATCCATTGGTGGAAACTGCCGATGGCGTGCGCGAGCCGCAAAATCGTCGGGTCGAGATCACCTTCGGCGGTGCTCCAGCTCCGCAGTCGGCAGGGCCCTGCACACCACAGTAAAATCGGAAGCTGCTGATTTGAAGGGCCGCTCTTTCGGGCGGCCCTTTTTTTGGTGTCGATTTTGTAGTGGCGCATCGACCTGATGCGATTGGGTGTAGTCGAAGCCTTCAGCCAGGCCGGCTCGTGATCACACCGAAACCTAACTGGCGTGCCGCATCAAAGCAGGGGTACCGCAAAGTAGCGGTCGACTGTATCCGCCAGCTTCGCGCATTCGGCCTTCAGGTCGTATTGCGGCGACACTTCCGCGACGCAATCAGGCCAGCGGTCGGTCGCCAGCCAGCAGTCGTAAAGCCCGGTCCGGACACAGACTTCGGCGAAGCGCCAGTCGCGGCGAAGCACCTCGCAGTTCGGCATGAACAACCCTGAAGTAGTGTGGGCAGCTGGCGGCGCCCGGCCATCGTTATCGGCGGTGAATTCGAGTGGTCGTCCTTTGCGCAGCGCGTGCAGCAACGACTCCATCGCCGCATCGGCTTCGCCCAGCGACGCCGCGATGTTGAGGTCGACGAAGTAGCTCTTCGGCGCGTTCCGGCGCAGGAATTGCGCGATCGCAGTCGTGCGGGCGGCAGGGTCCATCGCGGATATGGTGCGCTCGAACATCACCAGCATCTGCAAAACCTGAACGCTGCCGCTGCTCGACATCGACGCGGCCATCGCTGCCGCGCAGTCGATATCACCATCGAAGGTGGCGATCAGGCCGCGGATAAACTTGATGTAGTTCGCTGTCGGAAACGCCTTTATGGCGTTGTCGGCGACGCCGATCGCCTCGGACCGCCGTCCCGCCGAGCGGTAGACGATGGCCAACCCGCCAGCGACCAGCGGGCTCAGCGGATCGCGCGCGAACCGCGCTTCGGAGACTTCGCACGCTCGCATGAGTAGGCCGAGAGCAACTAGGTGGCCGACATAAACCCCGGCTATGATCTGATCGTCGGGAGTAAGATCGTAAGCCCGTTCAGCGAGCTCGAGCTTCTCGGTATGCTGCGCGAACGGCGGCCTGGTCATCGACAATGCTGCGAGTGAGATCGCGCAATCGGGATCGAGCTCCAAACCGCGCTGCGCCGCGACGATTGCTGTATTGCCACCGCGATAGAGCCCCAGTCGACCCCATGCTTGGGCAAAGTCGGGGGCCTGGATAATTGCCCCTTCGAGCAGCGCGACGCACCTCGACTGATCCGCCCAGGTCAGGTCCTGCGCATAGACAGCCCGTGCCTGCAGATAGAGGTCGTAGGCGGCGGGAGCGACCGGAACCGGGGCCCGCGACGGCGCGAAATGATTGTGCAGTGCCGCAGCGATCGCCCCGGCGATCTCGTCCTGCAGCGCAAAGATGTCCACGAGCGGGCGGTCATAACGCTCGCTCCAAAGCGTTTCGAGGCTGGCAGTATCGACCAGTTCGACATTGATCCGGATGTCGTTACCCGAGCGCCGCACCGAACCGTCGAGCACATGCGTCGCCCCAAGCGCGTCAGCGACCTTCTGAGCATTTTTGTCCTGCCCTCGAAACTGGAAGCTCGAGGCCTTGCCGACGACCCGCAGGCCTTTGGTCCGCGCGACCGTGTATAGAATCTCCTCGCTGACGCCATCGGAGAAATAGCCGAGGTCGGCATCGGTCGACAGATTATCGAAGGCGAGCACCACCAGCAGATTATCGCGGGCGGCCAGGGCGTCATATGCTGGCGATGTCAGGATCGCCGCCAAGTTACCGGCAAGCAGCGCTTCGACACTTGCCACGACCTTGCGCCAGCCGTGCGCACCGGTGTCGCCGTTCCAGTTCGATAGATTAGCGCATTCGATTTGATTGAAGGGCAGCGGCAGCAGCGGCAATTTACGGCTGTCGACGTTCAGCTGAACCAGCTTGCCTTCACAGCGAGCCAGATCAGCTTCGGCACGCACCCATTGCGACTTCGCCGCGTCGGCCGACCACACCACGACCACCGCCTTGGCAGCGCGCAGCCGCTCCTCGATGACGTCGGTATAAGCGCGATGCGCGGGCAGTTCCTCATCCCACCAGACCCCGTAGCCACGCTCCCGAAATGCTACGGCGATACGTTCAGCGACATCCTGGGTCGAACGGGCATAGGATATGAAGATATCCGACATGGTGCGGTAATTATTCCCTGACGCATCTTCTCTAGCGCGAGACGAATTTTGAGCAAGGTTAATGAAATGGTCGGTGATCGCCGCCAAGGTCGTCGGCAAGCTTCGGCGCAGCGATTGCAAACCCGGCCTCAAACTGAAGCGTTGGTATCCCGGTAAAGTAGCGTCACGCTGATCCGCCGATTGCGCGGGTCGAGCGGGTCCTTCGGGTTGAACGGGTCGGTCGCCGCCACGCCCTCGATACGGCGGAAGCGCTGACTGGCGATGTCGCCCGCTTCGAGCGCTCGGCGCATCGCGTCGGCGCGCGCGGTCGACAGCGTCCAGTTGTTCGACGCACCATCGTCATACGCCCGCGCATCGGTGTGACCGCGCACCGTCAACAGGTTGGGCACTTCGACAACCGCATGCGCGACGATCAGCACGAGCTGTGTCGCCGCCGGCGTCAGCACGCTGGTCCCCAGGCCGAACATGCTGAAATCGGCGCGCTCGACGATATCGATGCGCAAGCCGTCGCGGGTGCGAATGAAGCGGATCTGCCCTTTAAGCCCCTGTAGCGTCGGATCGCCTGCGAGCCGGGCGTTGACAATGCGGACCACCTTGTTGAAGCGCTCCTCGTCGGCGCGGCGCTTGTTGCCCGGAGAAATGGCTTTGTCTGCCGAGGTGACCTGGGCGTCGAGCGGGCCGCCGCTACCACCGCCGTCGACGGGTGTCGGGCGATTGCCGTGGATGGTTGCATGCGGGGCGACACCCTCTTGCGCGGCGAGGCTGCGGCCGCCCATGATGCCGTTCGAGCCGCCGGAGTTCTTCATCTGGATGACCGTTGGCGTGAAATAGTCGGCGATGCCCTTGCGCTGTGTTTCGTTGGTCGCGCCGACGATCCACAGCAGCAGGAAGAACGCCATCATCGCGGTGACGAAGTCGGCATAGGCGATCTTCCACGCGCCGCCATGGTGTACGGCATGCGCCACCTTGCGCTTACGGTAGACGATCTGCGGCTCGAACTGGGCGTGCAGCTCGGGCTTCATCGCCCGCGCATCCCGTCGAAGACTTCGGCGAAGCTCGGCTGGTTCGCCGGCTGGATCGCGGTGCGGGCGCTCTCGATAACCAGCGCTTGCGGCTGACCGCGCAACGCCGCGACGATGACCCGGCGCACCACCTGATAGATTTCGGCATCGGCATCGAGCACCGCTTTGAGCCGCGCGGAGCAAGGTCCGACGATGCCGTAGCTTAGAAGCACACCGAGGAAGGTGCCGACCAGCGCGCTGCCGATCATGCCGCCGAGCACCGACGGCGGCTTGTCGATCGACCCCATGGTTTTCACCACGCCCAGCACCGCCGCGACGATACCCAGCGCCGGCAGCGCGTCCGACAGCGTCGTCAGCGACTCGACTGGACGATGCGCGGCCGCGTGATGCGTGTCGATCGCGGTATCGATGACATCCTCGACCGCCTGTGGGCTAAGCGCCCCGGTCGACACCACCAGCAGCCGCAAGCTGTCGGTGAGTAGGTGCAGCAACACCTTGTCCTTCAGGAACTGCGGATATTCGGCGAAGATCGCCGATGTCGACGGGTCCTCGACGTGCGGCTCGAGTGCTACCGCGCCGTCGGTCTTCAACAGCTTCATCAGCTTCGCCGTCAGAAAGATCGCCGCACTGTAGTCAGCGCGCTTGTAGCGCGGGCCTTTGACGATCTTGACGAAGCCGCCGCCTATCGCCTTGATGCCTTTGATATCGGTCGAAATGAGCGTCGCGCCGGCAGCCGCACCGCCGATGATCAGCATCTCGTGGGGGAGAGCTTCGATGACCACCATGATGTTGCCGCCGGTCAGCGCAAAACCACCGAACACCATGACCAACAACACGACCAGCCCGATGACCGCAATCATATCGGCTGCTCCCTCAACTCACGCACTGTATTGCTCGTCGGGAAGGTTTACGGCGCGGCGGGAGGCAAGTTGCGCGCGCTTACCTGAGCAGATCCCACAAACTTAGCGCGCCGATTTTGACGAAGCTGAGCTGCGCCGCCTGCAACACGGTGATTTGCTGCTGGAGCTGCGCGATGGCGCTGGCTGCGTCGAGGCTGTCGGTCTTCGACAGGTCGGTCTGCAGCGCCAGCTTGCCCGCATCGAGCCGCGTGCTCTCGGTGGTCAGCCGCGCCAGCCGCGTACCGGCCAGCGCACGACTGTCCGCCGTCCGCCCGATCGCGGCATCCAGCCCGGTCAACGCGTTTGCCATCCCATGCGCGCGGATGGCGGCATCGGGCTCAGCGAGCGCGGCGCGCAGTCCGGTCAGCACCGCGAACACGTTTGTAACGATCGGTACCGGGGCGGGAGTGACGGCGGGCGGCACGGCGGGCGCTGGCAGCGTCGTGCCGCCGTCCAACCCGGCGAACACCGCCGGGCCGTCGAAGCTCGTCATGATGCTGCCGCTGTCGAGCGTCAGCCGCGCCGCGGTTCCCGCACCCTGCCAGCTTACCGCGCCGGTGGCGTCGGCTGCATATGCGGTGCCGGTGCGGGCTCCGCCAAACAGCGCATTGCCGTCGCTGTCGCGGGTATTGGCGTAGCTGAGCAGCTGCTCAGCCAACTGTCCGACAGCGGCGGCGAGCGTTGCGCGGTCGGCCGGGCCGAGCGTTGCGGTCGCACCTTTCAATGCCAGCTCCTTGACGCTCTCGAGCAATGTCGAGACGCCGCTGAGCGCGGTGTCGACGCTGTTCAGGCGGCTGGTGGCGCGGTCGATGCCGGTCTGGTCGGCGGCGTTGATCGCCAACGCGCGGTTGAGCTGGACTGTGTGCGCCGCGCCTGCCGGATCGTCGTCGGGCGCGGCGATGCGGTTGCCGGTGCTGATTTGCGCCTGCAGGCCCGCGATACTCGCGCGCAGCCCGCTCATCCGGTCGATGGCGGCAGCATTCGCTGCGTGTGTATTGACCTGCATCAGTGCACCGCCGTCAGCAGCGTGTCGAACAACTCGCGCGCGGTGGCGATGACTTGGCTGCAAGCCTTGTACGCCGTCTGGAGCTGCTGCAGCCGCGCCGCCTCCTGGTCGAGATCGACGCCGCTGACCGCATCGGCGGCGCGGGTCGCATCGCTCGCCACCGCGGTCGCGCCCGACAGCAGCGACTTGGTCCCGGCGAGCGTCCCGGCGATGCCGGTGACGGTCGCGTCGAGGCTGCCCTCGATCGTGCCACCAGCCCCGGCCTGCGCGCGAAGCTTGCCAAGTGCGACGATATTGCCGTTGCTGCCGCCACCGCCATTGTTGCGCAAAATGCGAAAACTGTCCCCCGCGATGCCGCCGCCGCTCATGCGGAAGTCGAAGCCCGCGCCCGCGATGCTGATGCCGTTGATCGGAACCGCGGCGAGCACCGCATTGGTTGCTGGATCGACGATGTTGGCGGTCGCCGCGCCGGTAATATCGATGCGATAAGCGGGCAGGACGGGCAGACCGGCAGCCGCTGGGTCCGTGGTGACGGCCAGCGCCACCGTGCCGATGTTCGCATCCCCGGCATCGCTCAGCCAGCGGTCGGCGACCGCGACCTGCGACGGCGTCAGCGGCCGCAGCTGCAAGCCGCCCGCGCCGTCGACCGCGCTCAGCGTGAAGCTGTCGCCCGCGCGCGCGCCGCTCGACGGGGTCAAGGTGACGCCGTCGAGGCCGAGCGCGCCGGGGCCGGTGACCATGCCGCTGCCGTCGCCGCGCGCCAGCGACCACACGCTGCCATCGAAGCGCATTGTATACCCCAGCGCCGATACCGCCGCGCCGTCAGCGATGCCGGTATCGAGCGTCGCGCTGCCGCCGTTCGCGCCGCCGGCGCTGACGAGCAGCCCGCGCGTGGCGAACAGCGGCGTGCCGTCGGTGCTGCTCGCGTCGACCCCGGCGGTTTGTTGCGCGTTAACCGCGTTGGCAAAGCGAGTGGCAAGCGCATCGACCGCGACGATCGCCGCGGCGACTTGCTGCGAAGCTTCGACCAGCCCAGCCAAGCCGCCGCTGGCGGGCAATCGGACGACCAGCGGCTCGTGCGTCGGGCTGAGTACCAGCTGATCACCGGTCGCGCCCGGCTGGATGCCGATGCGTGTCGCGGTACTGCCGTCGACGAGCAACGGCCCATTGTCGCCGTCGCCTAGTCGCACCGCGACAGTGCCGTTCGCCGCTGTCGTCGTGGTGATCCGCAGCTGCTGCGCCAGCGCGCCGATCAGCTGATCGCGTTGATCGAGTAGCGCGTTCGAGGCTGCCCCGCCCGCGCTGGTGCGCCGCAGCTGGGTGTTGACGTCGGCAA
>JAYTHJ010000221.1:0-3647 GCA_043732725.1 Sphingomonadaceae bacterium
AACTTGGTGGCGACGACAACCCGCTCACGCCGTTCGCGTACCGCCCGGCCAATCAGTTCCTCGTTGGTGCCGACGCCGTACATGTCGGCGGTGTCGAGAAAGGTGACGCCGAGATCGAGTGCACGGTTGATTGTCGCAACCGACTCGGCTTCGTCCCGGGCGCCGTAGAAGTCCGACATACCCATACAGCCGAGGCCAAGTGCGGAGACTTCGAGGCCCTGGCGGCCGAGCTTGCGGGTTTCCACGCCATATCTCCTTGGGAAGCCAAAGCTAACGCCTTCGGCTGAGTGATTGGTATCCGGTGCCACGCGGCCGGCGATGGTTTGTTCCTTAGCTCAGCACGGCGACGGAGGGGCAATGCGGCCCAAGCGAGACCCGCCGATACTTATACGAAGGTCGTGGAGGGCGACGGGCAAGTCTTTGCGGCTATGGTCTATCAAACGAATCGTCGTCTTCGGATACAGCTAGTCGTCCGCTGGCTGTGGCGTGCGCTTCACGCCCGCCAACTCCTGCGCCATGTATCCGACTTCGAGAGGAGCGAAATAGCTGAACGCTGTCCAGTCGCCATGCTTCCTGGCGAGCTCGGGCAGCGCGGCTTGGATAAGGGCTTTTCCGGTGAGGCCGTCCGCGCGCTCGCGTTGGACGATAGTCTTGAGGTCGACAAGGTAGGTTGCAAAATCTGCGACTTCTTTGACCGTGGCGATGTCGCCGTGGCCCGGGACAAAGGTCATGCCGGCAGCGCCCTGGCTCGTCCTCAGCGTGTCGATTGTGTCGATCCAGCGGGCGACCGTGCCGTCGATGATATTAGGCGAGACATGGTTCCAGAAAATGTCGCCGCAGAACAGGACCTTGGCATCCGGGATGAGCACCATCAGGTCGCCGCCTGTGTGGCCTTGCGCTGGCTGGATGACGACTTTGCGCTTTCCTAGCCAGATGGTCAGTCCTTTGTCGGTCACCACGTCAGGGAGTGCGAGCGACGCAATCGTTTCCTTGAGCTTAGAGTTCGGCTGGTCGCCGAGCAGGTGGAGATTTTCTATGCGCACCCACCCACGTACGTTGCGGTGGGCAATGATAATGGCTCCTGCGTCTCTCAAAACTGCATCGCCGCCCACGTGATCGATATGATAATGGGTGTTGACCACATACCGGATTGGCAGCGGCGTCAGCTTCCTGATTTCGCCGATCAGGGCCGTGGTCGCCTCTGAGTTAAAAAAGCTGTCGATGACCAGCACGCCGTCATCCCCAATCACGAAGCCAGCATTCGATCCGGAAACCCCCTTGGATCCATCAATCACGGCGTAGATCCCCGTTCTTAAGGACTTTAGCGTAAACGGCAGTGACCCGGACGAACTCTCGGCAGCTAAAGCGTTGGCTGGAAGCCAAGAAATTACGGCGGCGACCACCATCAAAAACCGACGGATCAAACTCAAACCCCTCATCACGACGTCCAACCCATAATCCTCGCTACGTAGCGCTCATCTTCGCTATTCTCCGGATAGCAGCATAATATATGCGTAGCATATTGCACCATGCCCAGCGCTCGCCAGCGCTAACATATTCCGGAGAACTTCGGAGGACTTCGTCGATACGCAACGACGCTTTCGGATGCCGCGAGCAAGAGTGACCCGGGCGACTGCGCATAGCACTTTACAGACCGTCGAGGCTCCAGTCGGACGATGATCTGGTCCGATGGGCAAGCGCGCGTGCCGCGTCTTCACTTCGCGGCGCGAGCCCCCTAGGCTGGACGTAAAGGGGATCTCGAATGAAGCGCGAATGGATTTTTAGGGTTGCGGCATCGATGCTACTGGCTCCCTTGGCAGCGAGCATAGCATCAGCCCAGGTGCTGCCCGCGGTAGCAACCAGCGAGGATGCGCGACTTACCACGTTTCTTGATTTGCAGTTTGCCGAAGAACTCACACGGAAGCCGCAGTTGGCAACGCGGCTGGGCAGCAAGGAAGGGCAAGACAGACTTAACGATATCAGCGATTCGGCCGAACGCCGAATGCTCGAATGGCGGCGCGGGAGTGTCGCAAAGATGAAGGCAGCATTCGATCGCATCAAACTATCGCCCGAGGCCAAGGTCAATTACGACATTTGGGCGCTGGAGCTGGACCGTGCCGAGCTGATCTATAAATATCGCATCTACCAACCGCCCTTCTACTCCTTCCTGTACTCGGTGCACGGCCAGCTGCCGGATTTCATGATCAATACCCACATTGTCGAAAGCGCCGCTGACATGGCCGCCTATAACGCCAGGCTGCGAGCAATGCCGGCCGTGCTGGACGAAGCAGTCGCGCAAAGTCTGACGTCCGACAAGGCCGGCATCCACGCTCCAAAATACCAGATCGAGCGGGTGATTGCCGGCAGCAAGACGCTGATTAACGGCGCGCCCTTTGTTGATGGACCAGCTTCCCCACTATGGGCCGACGCTGAAGCCAAGGTCGGGAAAATTAGGGCGGCAGGCAAAGTGACGGCACCGGAGGCGGACTTGCTGCTTGCCGAGACGCGCGCGGCGCTCCTCAAACTGCAACCAGCCTATGGCCGTGTGATCGCCTGGGCTCGAAGCGAGCTAACGACCGCGCCATCTGGCCGGATGGGCGCGATATCGCTGCCGGGCGGCTCTGACTATTATGCCGCCGCATTGAAGTTTGCGACGACAACCGATCTTACCGCAACGCAAATTCACCAGATCGGTCTAGAGGAAGTCATCCGGATCGAGGGCGAGCAGGACATGCTTGCCCAAAAGGCCGGGCTCAAGGATCGCCTGACGTTTTACGCCGATCGCGCCAGGCGCTTCCCGCCGGTGCCCTTCACGGATGCATTGCGAGCCGAATATCTGGCCAAAGCCAATGCCACGATCGTGCATAACCGCAGTCTGCTGCCGGCCTATTTCACAACGCTGCCGGCTTATCGGATGGAAGTCGTACGCGAACCGTCTTTCAGCGAAGTCGCCGGCGGTGCCGCCCATGCCTCCGGGCCCAGTCCTGACGGTGTGCGGCCGGGGCGTGTCTATGTGCACCTAGCCGGGGTTACCGGCGATCCAGCGGCAATTACCGACCTGATGTGCCACGAGGGGGTGCCCGGGCACGTCACCCAAGGCGACATCCAGGTGCGCCAGTCGACCGGCCCGAAATTCCGCAAATCCTACGGCTATGTGGCATTCGGCGAAGGCTGGGGGGTCTACAGCGAATTGCTCTGCAAGGAGATGGGGGCCTATTCGGACGTTGCCGAGGATTTCATGCGGCTCGACCAGGAATTATTTAGAGCTGCCCGACTGGTTGTCGATACCGGCATCCACGCCGATGGCTGGACCGAGGATGCGGCTGTCAAATACATGATCGAGACCGGCCGCCTGTCGCCGCAGCAGGCGCAATCCGAAGTTCGCCGCTATATAACCGTGCCGGGCCAGGCAACGGGCTACAAGATCGGGATGCTCAAGATCGTCGAACTCCGGCGCAAGGCTGAGGCGGCCTTGGGCCCGAAATTCGATATTAAGGGGTTCCACGACCTTCTGATCGCATCAGGTTCGCAGCCGCTGTCGATCCTCGAGCGGCGGGTCGATGATTGGATCATGGCACGCCAGGCCTAGCCGAGAGCCATCGAGGTTGTGCTGAACCGCCCAGCGCCAGATTTGAAGAGTGCGTGTG
>JAYTHJ010000222.1:0-3640 GCA_043732725.1 Sphingomonadaceae bacterium
CGTGTTCAAGCCGCATCGCCAGCGTTTTGCCGACGTCGGTGATCAACGGCGGCAGGTCGAGCGCGGTTTGCGGACGGACATATTTGTCGAGCTCGATCCGGCTCAGCGACAGCAGGTCGTCGATCAACCGGGACATCCGCGCCGCCTCGCGCCCCATGATGTCGAGAAATCGCAGTCGCGCCGGCTCGTCGTCGGCCGCCGGACCCTGCAGCGTCTCGATAAAGCCGGTCAGCGTCGCCAGCGGTGTGCGCAGCTCGTGACTGGCATTGGCAACAAAATCGACCCGCATTCGCTCGGTGAGCCGGGTTTGGGTGATGTCGTCGAAGGTCAGCAACGTCCGGCGGCCCGCCGGCTGGCTGCGCCCCGGTCCGACGTCGACGACGCGGGCCCGGTAGGCGCCATTGGCGTTGCCCAGCCCGGTGACTTCGCGCTCGACCGGCCCCGCCTCTCCCAGCACCGCCTGGACCGCGTCGAGGATCACCGGATGGCGCAGCACCAGCCGCAGATCCTCGGTGACGATGCGCTCGCCAAACAGCTCGCGCGCGAGCACGTTGGCCGCGATGATGCAGAAATCACCGTCAACGAGCAGTGCCGGGTCCGCGAACGCATCGATCCCGACACGATCGTGGCCGTCGCCAAGGCTACCACTGCCGTCTCCCGAGCTGCCGTTACCCGATCCGCCGCTCCCCGCGCTGGATGTCCTGTCTTGCCCCGCGCCCGTCGGCACGACTTGACGCTGCCGTGACCAGATGGTGGGCCGGGGTTCGGCTGATCGCCAGAATAGGACGTTCATCGCCTTGGCTCTACGCTTTCGAATGAAGACTAGCCAGTAACGCACGAGTGTTACAGGCGTAATCACTCGAACTTGTATCGGTTTTGGACAGCGCACGCCGCACCGTCGGGCTCCCTGTTCCCGGATGTCAGGCGCACTACATTCAGCCGAGGCGCAGCGTCGCCAGCGCGTCGAGCAGCCGATCGAAGTGATCGATGACCACGTCCGCGCCAAGCTCGGCAACGGGGCGGTCGGCAAAGCCGAAGCTGACCGCGATGACCGGGATCCCGGCAGCGCGCGCGGTGGCGACGTCGACGATCGAGTCACCGACGAATACCGCGTTGCCGGCAACGCCCCCGACCGCGGCGATGGCGGCGAACAGCGGCGCGGGATCGGGCTTACGCACGGCAAGGCTGTCGCCGCCGAGGTTGGCGGCGAAGCGCTCGCTCCAGCCTAGCGTGGCGATCAGCGCCCGGCTGAGCGCGACGGGCTTGTTGGTGCAGATCGCCAGCCGCACGCCCGCCGCAGAAAGCGCATCGAGCATCGCATCGGCACCCGGGTAGGGCCGCGAGCCGTCGGCCACATGCGCTGCATAGTAGTCGAGGAATAAGGGCAGCGCCTGCAGGACCGCCGCTTCGCCGCCGCCGCCGCTCAACGCCAGGCCACGCTCGATCAGCGCCCGCGCGCCGTAGCCGACGAGGTGCCGCACCGTCGCCGAATCGACCGCCGGGCGGCCCATCGCGACGAGGCTATGGTTGAGCGCCGCCGTCAGGTCGGGGCTGGTATCGACCAGCGTGCCGTCGAGATCGAAAACGATCGTTCCGGGCAAAGTACTCGTTTGGCCCGAGTTGGACGCTAGCGGCGAAACCGCAGACGCGGTCGACGAGAGTGCAGCGAACGAGTTTGACATCTCCCAGTCGTCGTCGGAACCTGTGGAAAAGGCAAGATCGATGTGGCACTGCCGCTAGCATGACTGATCCGAGCTTGCCTGCCCCTCCCGCGTCCGCTCCCGCTGCTGGGCCATCCACCACACCTGCCGAGGTCGCCACTATCGTCCTCGCGGCCGGGCGCGGCACGCGGATGAAGTCCGGCCTGCACAAGGTGCTGCATCCGCTCGCCGGACGCCCGATGCTACTGCACCTACTCGCGTCGGTACAGGCGCTGCAGCCGGCGAAGACCGTGATCGTCGTCGGGGCGCAGCGCGAACAGGTCGAGGCCGCGGTCGCGGCGACGGAGGCCGAAGTCGTCGTCCAGGAGCCGCAGCTCGGCACCGGGCATGCGGTGCAGCAAGCCCAGGCGGCACTCGCCGGCTTCGACGGCGCGGTGCTGGTGCTCTACGGCGACGTGCCGCTGGTCGAGACCACGACGCTGGCGCGCATGATTGCCGCCCTAGACGAGAGGACCGCGGTCGTCGTGCTGGGCTTTCGCCCCGCCGACCGCGGCCATTACGGCCGCGTCATCGCCGATGCCGCTGGGCGCATCTCGCGCATGGTGGAATACAAGGACGCCGACGCCGCCGAGCGTGCGGTGAGCCTGTGCAATTCGGGCATCATGGCGGTGCGCGCGCGCGATCTGTGGCCGCTGCTGGCGCGCGTCGGGAATGCCAATGCTGCCGGTGAATACTATCTCGTCGACATCGCGACGATGGCTGCCGCCGACGGGCTCGGCGCGCGCGTCATCGAGACCGCAGCGGCCGAGGTCGCCGGGGTTAACTCGCGCGCCGAACTCGCCGCCGTCGAAGCGGCGTGGCAGGTCGAGCGGCGATCGGCGATGATGGCAGACGGCGTCACGCTGATCGATCCGGCGACGACCTACTTCGCCTACGATACCGCCATCGCCGCCGATGTCACGATCGAGCCGGGGGTGTTCTTTGGCCCCGGTGTCAGTATCGGCAGCGGCAGTAACATCCGCGCCTTCAGCCACATCGAGGGTGCCAGCGTCGGAGCGGATGTCGAAGTCGGGCCGTTTGCGAGGCTGCGTCCGGGAGCGGATCTGCGCGACAAGTCGAAGGTCGGCAACTTCGTCGAGGTCAAGAAGGCCACGCTCGGCCCCGGCGCCAAGGCCAATCACCTGAGCTATATCGGCGATGCCGACATCGGTGCGGGTGCGAACGTCGGTGCGGGGACGATCACCTGCAACTACGACGGCTTCTTCAAATATCGCACCACCATCGGCGCAGGCGCGTTCATCGGCTCGAACAGCGCGCTGGTCGCGCCGGTGACGATCGGTGCAGGCGCGATCGTCGCCGCCGGCAGCGTCGTCATTGCCGACGTAAGTACCGACGCGCTGGTGCTGGTGCGACTGCCGCAGGTCGAAAAGCCCGGCTGGGCAGCGCGCTTCAGGGCGGCGATGAGCGCCCGGAAAGCAGCGCGCTGAACGGGTTAGCCGCCGCCTTCGCCGCCTCGGCCCGCGCCGCCGCTTCTTCCTCCGAGATAATGAATCGCGCCGCCTCGGCCCGAATTTCGTCCGGCGCGCGCGGATAAGGATCGAGCGCCAGCCCGAGCGACTGCGCCACCGCCTCGCCCAAGTCGATATGATCGCCGTCGAGCGGCATGATATCGAGGTCGGTTTCGCTCAGCTCAATCTCGTCGGCTTCGGGCAGCGCGGGGCTGAACTGCAGCGCCAGCGGCTCGGTCAGCGCGAACGGCACCGGCTCGCCCGAGATCGCGCACGGCTGCGTCCCCGCCGCCTCGAGCTCCCCGCGCACGGCGATCCCCGCCAAGCCCTGACGCAGCGCCAATGTAGCGGTCAGCCGGTCGAGCGCCAGCAGCCCGAAGCGCACCGCCAGCGCTGCGCGTTCAACAGGGCGCGCCGTCAAAGCCTCGTCACGGACGACGACGCCAATGTCGCGCACCCGCACCGGCCGCG
>JAYTHJ010000223.1:0-3628 GCA_043732725.1 Sphingomonadaceae bacterium
GCCTCGACGACGCGACGCGGCACGCGGTTTACGAGGGCAATGCCCGGCGTGTCTTCCCGCGTCTCGATGCCCAGTTAAAGGCAGCGGGACGATGAAGCTCCGGCTCAATGCGGACAACATCGACGAAGGGGAGTCCGCGCGGCAGGTCATCGCCCCGTTCGCGGAGGCGCAGGCATGACGACCGACATTCACGCTTATCTCGCCGAGCTCGAGGACATTCCCGGCACGCGCGTCTTCACCGCCGCGCGCAGCCGGCGGGGCTACCATCTCAACCAGTTCTGCATGTCGCTGATGACCGCCGAGAACCGCGCGCGGTTCAAGGCCGACGAGGCGGCGTATCTCGACGAATGGCCGATGTCGACGGAGCAGAAGGCGGCGGTGCTGGCGCGTGACTACAACGTGTGCATCGACGAGGGCGGCAACATCTACTTCCTCGCCAAGATCTTCTCGACCGACGGGCAAAGCTTCGTCCAGGCGGTTAGCACGATGACCGGCGCGAGCGTCGATGCGCACAATGCGATGATGATCGCCGGCGGGCGCTCGCCCGAGGGGCTGCGGTCGAAGCGCGAGGCGGCGCTCGCCGAGGTCGCGGCGGCGGCCGCCGACGCGACAGGGAGCGCCGCCTGATGGCACGCCTGACCGCCGGCATCGCGGCAAGCCATATCCCCGCGATCGGCGCGGCGGTCGACAAGGGCCGCACCGCCGAGTCGTACTGGGCCCCGGTGTTCGCCGGCTTCGACTGGACCAAGGCGTGGCTCGCGGCGGAAAGGCCCGACGTCGTCATCCTCGTCTACAACGACCATGCGAGTGCGTTCAGCCTCGAGATGATCCCGACCTTCGCGATCGGCTGCGCCGACAGTTTCACGCCGGCCGACGAAGGCTGGGGGCCGCGCCCGGTACCGGTGGTCGAGGGCCATGCCGATCTCGCATGGCACATTGCGCAGTCGTGCATACTCGACGAATTCGACCTGACGATCGTCAACAAGATGGACGTCGACCACGGCCTGACGGTTCCGCTCAGCCTGATGTTCGGCCAACCCGAGGCATGGCCGTGCAAGATCATCCCGCTCGCGGTCAACGTCGTCCAGTATCCGCCGCCGACCGGCAACCGCTGCTGGCGGCTCGGCGAGGCGATCGCGCGCGCGGTCGCGAGCTTTCCCGAGGATCTGAACGTCCAGATCTGGGGAACGGGCGGCATGAGCCACCAGCTGCAGGGCGCGCGCGCGGGGCTGATCAACCGTGAATGGGACACGCGATTCCTCGACGACCTGACCGCCGACCCCGAGCGGCTGCGGACGCTGCCGCATATCAATTACCTTCGCGAGGCGGGGTCGGAAGGGATCGAGCTCGTGATGTGGCTGATCATGCGCGGTGCGCTCGGCGACGTCCGTGAGCTTCACCGCTTCTATCACGTCCCGGCGTCGAACGCCGCCGTCGGGCATCTGGTTCTGGAGAAGACGGCATGAGGATCGCGCTCGCCGGGGCCGGGGCGTTCGGGGAGAAGCACCTCGACCGGCTGAAGCTGATCGACGGGGTGACAGTCACCTCGCTCATCGGGCGTCGGCTCGAGCCGACACAGGCGATCGCCGCGAAATACGGGATCGGCCACGCGACGACCGACCTCGCCGAGACGCTCGCCCGCGACGACGTCGACGCGGTGATCCTGTGCACGCCGACGCAGATGCACGCCGCGCAGGCGATCGCCTGCATGGACGCTGGCAAGCACGTCCAGGTCGAGATCCCGCTCGCCGACAGCCTCGCCGACGCCGAAGCCGTTCTGGCAAAGGTGCAGGCGACCGGCCTGACATGCATGGTCGGGCACACGCGGCGGTTCAACCCAAGCCACCAGTATATCCACGGCCTGATCGCGGCGGGGGACCTCCACCTCCAGCAGATGGACGTCCAGACCTATTTCTTCCGCCGCCAGAACATGAACGCCAAGGGCGAGGCGCGGTCGTGGACCGACCATCTGCTGTGGCACCACGCGGCGCACACCGTCGACTTGTTCGCCTATCAGGCCGGACCGATCGTCGCGGCGAACGCGCTCGCCGGGCCGCTCCATCCCGAACTCGGCATCGCGATGGACATGTCGATCCAGCTCAAAAGCGAAAGCGGCGCGATCTGCACGCTCTCGCTCAGCTTCAACAACGACGGGCCGCTGGGGACGTTCTTCCGCTACATCGGCGACTCGGGTACGTGGCTCGCGCGCTACGACGACCTGTTCACCGGCAAGGAGGTCGCGGTCGACGTGTCGAAGGTCGCGGTTTCGATGAACGGAATCGAGTTGGAGGACCGCGAGTTCGTCGGTGCGATCCGCGAGGGCCGCGAGCCGAACAGCAGCGTCGCGCAGGTGCTGCCGTGCTACCGGGTGCTCGACGCGCTCGAAAAGCAGATGGCCGGGTGAAAACCCAGATCGCCATCGTCGGTGCCGGGCCCGCCGGGCTGCTCCTTGGCCATGGGCTACGGCAGGCCGAGATCACCTGCATCGTTGTCGAACGCACGAGCCAGGCGCGGGTCGAGGCGCGCATCCGCGCTGGCATCCTCGAAGCGACACTCACCGACCTGCTCGCGCGCCTCGGCCTCGACACGTGGCTGAAGGCGGAGGGGCTGCTCCACGACGGGCTGACGCTGGTCAGCGACGGCGACGTCATCCCGATCGACATCACCGGGCCGACCGGCAAGTACGTCACTGCCTACGGCCAGACCGAGATCACCCGCGACCTCATCGCCGCCGCTCCCGCCGCCGGGCTCGACATCGTCTGGGACGCGGTTGAGGTCGCGCTCCACGACGTCGACACCGACCATCCGTCGCTCGGCTTCACCGCCGACATCGCAGTCGATCGATCCACTGCGATGTCATCGCGGGATGCGACGGCTTCCACGGTCCGTCGCGCGCCGCAGTTGGCGGGGCGAGCTTCGAGCGCGCCTATCCGTTCGGCTGGCTCGGCGTGCTCGCCGAGGCGCTGCCGTGTCATCCCGAGGTCGTCTGTGCGAGCCACGACCGCGGCTTTGCGCTCGCGTTGAAGCGTTCGCCGACGCGCAGCCGCTGTTATGTCCAGGTCGGCAACGACGAGCGCGTCGAGGACTGGTCCGACGACCGATTCTGGGACGAACTCGGACTGATCCGCGGCCCGTCGATCGAAAAGTCGATCGCGCCGTTGTGCTCGTTCGTCTCGGAACCGATGCGGCGCGGGCGGCTGTTCCTCGCCGGCGACGCCGCGCACGTCGTCCTACCGACCGGGGCGAAGGGGCTCAACCTCGCCGCGTCGGATGTCGTCTACCTCGCCGAGGCGCTGATCGGCTGGTTCGCGCGCGGCGACACGGCCGGGGTCGACGACTATCCAGCGCGGGCGCTCAAGCGCATATGGAAGACCGAGCGCTTCAGCTGGTATTTGACCAGCCTGATGCACTGCTTCCCCGGTGCCAGCGCGTTCGAGCGCCGAATGCAGCGCGCCGAACTCGACTATATCGCCAACTCACGCGCGGCACAGACTAGCATCGCCGAGAATTACGTCAATCTGCCGCTTTAGAGACTGATGACATTAGATTGACGCGTATCCGGAGTTGACGAGGTCGTTGGCGCATTCTTGTGGCGAGAAGGCGTTGAGGAGTGTTCCGATGCGCCGCC
>JAYTHJ010000224.1:0-3605 GCA_043732725.1 Sphingomonadaceae bacterium
TCGATGAGAAGACCGGCGAGGCGAGCACGCGCAAGGCGCTGCCGTCGGATAAAATTCCCGGGCCTTACGCGAACGAGCAGGCCGCGCGCGCCGCGAACAACAACGCGCTGCCGCCCGACCTGTCGCTTATCACCAAGGCGCGCGAGGAGGGCTCGCGCTACGTGCCGTCGCTGCTGACCGGGTACCGTAAGGCTCCCGCAGATTGGAAGGTCCCGACCGGGCTGTATTACAACCCGTGGTTCCGCTCGCTTAACATCGCGATGCCGCCACCGCTGACCAGCGATGGACAGGTCACCTACACCGATGGGACCAAGGCGTCGCGCGAGCAGATGGCCGAGGATGTCGCGGCGTTCCTGACGTGGGCGGCCGAGCCAACGCTCGAGAACCGGCGGCGGACAGGGGTCGGTGCGGTGTTGTTCCTGCTGGCCCTGACGGTACTGGGCTATCTCAGCTACAGCCGGGTCTGGGCCGATCTCAAGCACCCCAAGCCGGGCACCGTACCGGCGGAGTAGCGTGGCGCGCGCTGTTGCTGTGCGCGTGCTGTAATGAATGAAGATCTGCGGGCGCTGATCCGTACGATCGAAGACTACCCAAAGCCCGGCATCCAGTTCCGCGACATCACGACGTTGCTGCTCGATGGAGCCGCTTTCCGCACGACCATTGACCGACTCCTCATGCAAGTCGACGGTCCGGTCGATATGGTCGCCGGGATCGAGGCCCGGGGGTTTGTCTTCGGCGCGGCGCTGGCCGACCGGCTCGGCTGCGGTCTGGTGCTGCTGCGAAAGTCGAACAAGCTGCCGGGCGCAGTCCTCGGGATCAACTATGCGCTCGAATACGGCCACGACCGGATCGAGATGCACGCCGATGCCGTCGCGCCCGGTGCCAGGATACTCGTCGTTGACGACCTGATTGCCACCGGTGGCACCGCGCTGGCGGGCGTAGAGCTGTTGCGAATGGCGGGAGCTGTAGTGTGCCAGGCGACGTTCGTTGTCGACCTGCCGGCGTTAGGCGGCGCGGCGCGGCTGCGCGAGTCGGGTGTCGCAGTGACCGCGTTGGTCGCGTTCGAAGGAGACTGAGCCTACGCGCCGTGCAGGAAGTTGAGCACGTCGCCGTCGGCGACGATATACTCCTTACCCTCCATCCGCAGCCGTCCGGCATCGCGCGCGCCAGCTTCGCCGTGCAGGCGGAGGAAGTCGTCGAAGCTGATCGTCTCGGCGCGGATGAACTTCTTCTCGAAGTCGCTATGGATGACCCCCGCCGCGCCCGGAGCCTTGGTGCCGCGCTCGATCGTCCACGCGCGGGTCTCCTTCGGGCCGGCGGTGAAGAAGGTGATCAGGTCGAGAAGATCGTAGCCGGCGCGGACGACTCGCGTCAGCCCGGTTTCGGTCAACCCGAGTTCGGCGAGGAAGTCGGGGCGGTCGGCGCCGGCCATCTGGCTGATCTCGGCCTCGATCGCGGCGGAGATCACCACCGACCGCGCGCCCTCGGCGGCGGCCTTGACCGCAACGGCGCGCGAGAGGGCATTGCCCGCGGCGGCCGAAGCCTCTTCGACGTTGCAGACATACAACACCGGTTTGGCGGTCAGCAGTTGCGCTTGCGCGAACACCCGCGCCTCGTCCTCGCCCGCCGGGATCGTCAGCCGCGCCGGCCTACCCGCGCGCAACAATTCGAGCGCCTGACCGAGTACGGCGGCGCCGACTTTGGCTTCCTTGTCACCCTGCGTCGCTTTCTTCGCCAGCGCTGGCACGCGTTTCTCGAGCGACTCGAGATCGGCGAGCATCAGTTCGGTCTCGACGGTGTCGGCATCCGACACCGGGTCGATCCGGCCCTCGACGTGGGTGACATCGTCGTCCTCGAAGCAGCGCAGGACATGCACGATCGCGTCGGTCTCGCGGATGTTGCCGAGAAACTGGTTGCCGAGCCCCTCGCCCTTCGACGCGCCGCGGACGAGGCCGGCGATGTCAGTGAAGCCGAGCTGCGTCTCGATGATCTTTGCCGAAGCGGCGATCACCGCGATCTCGGCCAGCCGCGAGTCGGGGACGGGGACGTTCCCGACATTGGGTTCGATCGTGCAGAATGGATAGTTCGCCGCCGCTGCCGCTGCGGTCTCGGTCAGCGCGTTGAACAGCGTCGACTTGCCGACATTGGGCAGCCCGACAATTCCGCAACGAAAACCCATGCTGTCTTCCTCTTGCTTTTTAGCCCCCTCTCCTCTTGAAAAGGAAGTCGTGGAGGATTCTTCTTCAGATCGACGCGTTGCCCAGTATGCGCTCCCCCGGCCCCCTTCCCGAGGGAAAAGGGCGACCAGGAAGGAAGAGAGGAGCAGCAAGGAAAGCCGCCCACTAGGCCTCACCTCGCCGCGCCACCTCGTTCAGAAATCGAGCTTCATCACCCGCCACCAGCCACGGCAGCTCCGCACTCACCGCCGCGAGCATATCCGCCACCCACTCAAGCTCCGCCTTGCCGAAGTTCGACAGCACATGCCCGAGAACTCGGTCCTTGTGTCCCGGATGCCCGATGCCGAGCCGCACGCGCCGATACTCCGGCCCGACATGCGCATCGATCGACCGGATACCGTTGTGCCCGGCCGCGCCGCCGCCGTGCTTGACCCGCACCCTGCCCGGCGCGAGGTCGAGTTCGTCGTAGAACACCGTGAGCGCGCCCGGATCGAGCTTATAGAAGCGCAGCGCTTCGCGGACCGAGCGGCCGCTGTCATTCATGAACGTTGCCGGCTTGAGCAGCAGCAGCTGCGCATCGCCGATGCGGCCCTCTGCTGAGAGGCCCTGGAAGCGCATTCGCCATGGTTCGAAGCGGTAGCTCGCCGCAATCTTGTCGACCGCCATGAAGCCGATATTGTGCCGCTGCAGCACGTGTGCCGTGCCGGGGTTGCCGAGGCCGACGAAGATTTGCATCCGCGCCGGCCCTCAGCCAGTCGTGTATCAGGCGACCTTGGCAGCCGTCGATGCAGCAGCAGCAGTTGCCGCAGTCGCTTCATCTTCAGCGGCTTCGGCGCTGACCAGCGACGACGGCGCGACCAGCGAAACGATGGTGAAATCGCGGTCGCTGATCACCGGCGTGACGCCGTCAGGCAGCTTAATCGACGAGATATGCACCGAGTCGCCGATGTCGAGTCCGGCGAGCGAAATGCTGATCTGGTCTGGAATCGCGGTCGACGGGCAGTTGAGTTCGATCTCGTGGCGGACGACGTTAAGCGTCCCGCCGCGCTTCATGCCGGGCGATTTATCTTCGTCGACGAAGTGCACAGGCACCTCGACCGCAATCATCGCATTGGCCGCCAAGCGCAGGAAGTCGACGTGCAATGGCCGGTCGGTAACCGGGTGGAACTGGACGTCGCGCGGCAGGGTGCGCTCGATGGTGCCGCCAAGCTCGATCTCGACGACCGAATTCATGAAGTGCCCGCTGCTGAGTTGCTTGGTGAGCTCCTTCAGGGGGACGTGGATGGTGACCGCGGCTTGCTTGTCGCCGTAGATCACCGCAGGGACGCGGCCGGTGAGGCGGACGGCGCGGGAGGCTCCCTTGCCAGCCCGCTCGCGCACTTCGGCCACAAGCTTGAGTGCTTCGCTCATGGGTATTCTCCAATAGAC
>JAYTHJ010000225.1:0-3598 GCA_043732725.1 Sphingomonadaceae bacterium
GTCCGGCGACGGCGATGCCCAGCGTGTTGCGCAGCGACGGGCGGATCCGGTCGGCGACGGCCACGTCCCAGCGGCTGACGAACAGCGACGCCACCGAGGCGATATCTGGTGCCAATCCCGCCTCGACGCGCTGTTCCATGCCCATCAGCCAGGCATCGACCGCCGCGCGGTACTGGGCGACCGAGAACAGCAACGTGACGTTTACCGGAACACCGGCAAACAGGCAGGCGGAGATCGCGGGCACGCCTTCCGTCGTGCCCGGAATCTTCATGAACAGATTGGCGCGCGCGGCGCGGGCGTGTAGCGATTTAGCTTGCGCGATTGTGGAGGTGGTATCGTGGGCCAGGCGCGGCGACACCTCCAGCGAAACGAAGCCGTCGACGCCGCAGCGGGCGGCGTGCACCGGTGCAAACAGGTCGGCGGCGCGCTGCAAGTCGGCGATGGCGAGGTGGAAGAACAGGTCCTCGTCGCTTTCGCCTCCCTCATGGCGATGCGCGATCTCGGCATCGTAGGCCGCGCTGCCGGCGATAGCCTTGTCAAAGATCGTTGGGTTCGACGTCAGCCCGGTCACCGACAGCGTATCGATATAACGCTGCAGCGTTCCGTGATCGAGCAGATCGCGGGTGATGTTGTCGAGCCATAGGCTTTGCCCGAGACGGCCTAGGGCTGAGGTTGCAGGGGGCATGGCTGTAACCTTCAATGATGGTCAAGCGCAGCGGCCGGCCCACTGGCCGCCGGTTTCTCGACATGTCCGCCGAAGCCGAAGCGGAGCGCCGACAGCACGCGATCGGCATAGTCGGCGTCACCGCGCGACTCGAAGCGCGCGAACAGCGCCGTTGCGAGCACCGGCGCGGGCACGCCTTCGTCGATAGCCGCCTGCAACGTCCAGCGCCCCTCGCCGGAGTCGGAAACCCGGCCGGCGAAATCGTCGAGCCCCGGACTCTTGAGCAACGCCGCCGCAGCCAGATCGAGCAGCCACGAGGACACGACACTGCCGCGCCGCCACATCTCGGCGATGCCGGCAAGATCGAAGTGATAGCGATAAAGCTCGGGGTGGCGCAGCGGCGCGGTTTCGGCGTCCATCTTCTGGTCAGCCGCACCCGCATCGGCGTGGCGCAGAATGTTCAGCCCCTCGGCGAGTGCCGCCATCATGCCGTATTCGATGCCGTTGTGGACCATCTTGACGAAATGTCCGGCACCGGTCGGGCCGCAGTGCAGATAACCAAGTTCAGCGTTGCCGGGCTCGCCGCTGGCGCCGGGCGTCCGCGTTGCCGCGGCCACCCCCGGTGCCAGCGACCGGAAGATGGGATCGAGACGGCGGACGATATCGTCCTCGCCGCCGATCATGTGGCAGAAACCGCGTTCGCGGCCCCATACCCCGCCACTGACGCCGACATCGACATAGTGAAGACCGGCTGCCCGTAGCGCCACGGCACGACGGAGATCGTCGTGATAATTGCTGTTGCCGCCGTCGACGATGATGTCTCCCACGGTCAGGGCAGGAACCAGTTCATCGATCGCATCGTCGACGACAGCGGCGGGGACCATCAGCCAGACGACGCGCGGCGGTGCCAAGATTTTCAACATGGCAGTAATATCGACCGCGCCTTTAGCTCCCCCGGCGACCGCCGCCGCAATCGCTTCCGGGTGATGATCGGAAACAACGCAATCGTGGCCGCCTTCGGAAAGGCGGAGCGCGATGTTGAGGCCCATGCGACCAAGGCCGACAATTCCGATTTGCATACCGATGCTCCTTCAACTGCCGACGACGTCGAAGCCTCGGAGGTAAGTATGGACACAGCTAGAGGTTGCGGACCCGGCCCGGCGAGAATCGGAAACTACTCATGGCGCGATCAGCGACAAGGTATCGCTCGCGATCATGTCTTGGGCCGAGCGCGCGATCATGATTTCCTCGTCGGTCGGCATGACGCGGACAACGACAGTGGCGACGTCGGGCGAAACGACGGCAGCACCGGCGACGTTGCGACCGGCATCGACGGCGATGCCCAGGAACTGCAATCCGTCGCAAATCCGGGCGCGGATGGCCGGCGCATTGGCGCCGATCCCCCCGGTGAAAACCAACATATCGATACCGCCGAGCACCGCTGCAAAAGCGCCGATGCGTTGCTTGATCGCATAGCAGAACAGCGCAACGGCATCGGCGGCGCGAGTGTCGATCACCTCGCGGTCGAGCAGTTCGCGCATGTCGGCGCTGGTCTCCGACAGGCCCAGCAGGCCGGACTCGAAGGTAGCCATGTGGTCGAACGCGGCGACGCCCATCGCCTCGGTGCGCGCGAGATAGGCCGGAACGCCGGGATCGATGTCACCGCATCTGGTTCCCATCGGCACCCCGGATGCCGGCGTGAAGCCCATGCTAGTGTCGATCGGCTCGCCGTTGCTGACCGCCGCGAGGCTGGCTCCGTTGCCGAGGTGCGCCATGACGATGCGGCCGCGAGCTGTCGCCGCACCGTCGAGCCGTGCCACTTCGCCCAGCAGGTAGGCGTAGGAAAGGCCGTGGAAGCCGTAGCGGATAACCCCTTGGGCCGCGTACCGCAGCGGGATCGCCAGCAATTTTGCCACGCGCGGCATCGCATGATGAAAGGCGGTGTCGAAGCAGGCGACTTGCGGGATGCCGGGAAAACGGCGCAGCGCTGCAGTTACCAGCCCGAGTTCGACCGGCAGATGTTCGGGATCGAGCGGGCCAAGTCGACGCAGCGCTCCAAGCGTGTCCGATCCGATAAGCTGCGGACGCACGAAGTCCGGCCCGCCGTGGACGATGCGGTGGCCGATGGCGAGCAACGGGCGCCCGACGACCTGACGCCCGACCTCGGCGAGGACCAGTTCCCCGGCGCTGTGATGGTCGGGCACCGCCGCCGTAGCCATAGCCGGCTGTCCCGCCACGGTTAGCTTCGGAGTGGCCGATCCGATGCCGTCGACCGCGCCAGAGGCGATCCGGACGAGCGGACTACGCGCTTCAAACAGCGCGAATTTGATACTCGACGAGCCGCCATTCAGCGTCAGGATAACGCCGCTGTCGATCACGATCCTGGTACAAGTGCGGGCGCAGGACCGGTTGCCAATTCTGCCGCTGCCAGCGACCGACGCAAGCCGGTGATCGCCGCGGCATAGTCGGGCGCATGGAAGATGGCGCTGCCCGCGGCGATGGCGCTGGCCCCGGCGGCCACGGCCAGGCCGGTCGTGTCGCCGTCAAGGCCACCGTCGACCTCGATGATCGGGGCGAGACGGCGAGCGTCACATAACGCTCGCAAACGCCGGATCTTGGGCAGCATTTCAGACAGGAACGACTGGCCGCCGGCACCGGGATTGACGGTCATCACCATGATGATGTCGCAGCGCTGAAGCACATATTCGACCATTTCGGCGGGGCTTCCAGGGTCGAGCACGACACCGGACTTGCAACCCGCGGCCCGGATTTCGCCGAGAACGCGGTGGAGATGGACGGTCGCCGTGGCTTCGGCATGGACGAGGATATGGTCGGCACCGGCCGCGGCGAAGGCGGCGATCTGCCGGCCGGGCTCGACGATCATCAGATGGACGTTGAGTGGCTTTGCCGTGCTGCGGCGGATGGCGGCGACCG
>JAYTHJ010000226.1:0-3589 GCA_043732725.1 Sphingomonadaceae bacterium
GCCGCACTGGCGCGCCGCGGCCGAGTGACCGCCCCGGCCATAAAAAACCGCCCCATGCCGGAGCACGGGGCGGCCAGGAGTTCAGAGAGAGACGCAGGGCCGGAGCCCTGCGGGTGCGACGCCGGGAAAGGGGGACAAACCCGACGACGCGTTGCCGAACTAAGCGATCAGCGGCGCGGGTACAACGTCCCGGTAGCTTGCGCCGATGTCGCAGCGCAAAACGCGACCGATATGAACTAACGCGGCCCGCGCTGTACGACTTTGGCCGTGACGTCGCCGGCGATGCGCGGCGGGACGAATTTGCGGATATCGCCGCCGTAGACCGCGATCTCCTTGACCAGCTTCGAGGCGATCGGCTGCAGCGCGACATCGGCCATTAGGAAGACCGTTTCGATCGAGGCGTTCAGCTGCTGGTTCATCCCTGCCATCTGATACTCATACTCGAAGTCCGAGACGGCGCGCAGGCCGCGAACGATCAGCTTGGCCCCTTGCGCCTCGGCGAACTTCATCAGCAGCGCGTCGAACTCGACGACCTCAACCGCCAGTCCCAGCCCGGCGGTCTCGCGCTGAACCTGCGCAACACGCTCCGCCAGCGTGAACATCGGTGACTTCGACGGGTTAGTCGACACGCCGATGACAAGCTTGTCGACCAGCGCCGCGCTGCGCCGGATGATATCCATGTGCCCGAGCGTAATCGGATCGAAGGTTCCAGGATAGACACCGATACGCATCATCGGCACCCTCCCGATCTCCGCGTCAACGGTCGCGCTCGATGGCGAATCGCGCGATGGCGCGCAGCAGGTCGGCTTCGCTGCCGAAGTTGTGCATATGATCGATCGCCTGATCGATCAGCATCGCCGCCTGGGTACGGGCACGGTCGATACCGAGCAGCGATACGAATGTCGCTTTACCCGCCGCGGCGTCCTTGTGCACCGCCTTGCCGGTCTTTTCCGCCTCGCCCTCGACATCGAGCAGGTCGTCGGCGATCTGGAACGCCAGCCCGAGATCGCGCGCGTAACCGCGTAGCGGTGTCCGCCCCTGATCGGGAATACGCCCCATGATCGCCCCCGCTTCAAGGCAGAAGCCGATCAGCGCGCCGGTCTTTAATTGCTGCAGCCGGGTTGTCATGCCAAGATCGAACGGTTCGCCTTCAGCAGCGAGGTCCATCATCTGGCCGCCGGCCATACCCGACGGGCCGCTGGCGCGCGCCAATTCCATGACCAACTCGGCGCGCGCGAACGGATCCTCGTGCGTCGCCTCGTCGGCGATGATCTCGAAAGCCAGCGCGTGCAGCGAATCGCCTGCCAGCACCGCGGTCGCCTCGTCAAAGGCGCGGTGCACCGTTGGCTTGCCGCGGCGCAGGTCGTCATCGTCCATGCACGGCAGATCGTCGTGGATCAGGCTGTAGACATGGACGCACTCAATCGCCAGCGCCACCCGGAGCGCGCGCTCGCGGTCGACATGGAACAGGTCGCAGGCGGCGACGACGAGGAGCGGCCGCATGCGCTTGCCGCCACCGATGGTGGCATGTCGCATCGCCGCATACAGCCGCCGGCGGCCATCGTCGGGGAGCGGCAGCAGCCGGTCGAAGCGTTGGTCCATAGTGACGCCGATGGCGTCGAGCGCGGGCTGCAGACTGATCGAGTGCTTCACTGCGGTCTCGGTCCGCATCAGCTGCCGGATGCCGCGCGATTGCCCGGGTCGGCGGCGCGGTTGATCGGCTCAAATGGCACGGTGCCGGTCGGCTTGCCGTCGGCCCCGAGCTGGATGCGCTCGATTCGCGCGCTGGCTCCGGCCAGTTTGGCCTCGCAATGTGCCTTCAACCGCTGTCCTTCAGTATAGATGTCGATCGATTGTTCGAGGCTGGCATCGCCGGCCTCGAGCTGGTGGACGATCGCCTCTAGCCGCGCCAAGGCGACTTCGAAGCTGACATTGGTCAGATCGTCGGGGTTCAGGTCCTCGGGTGTCAGGTTTGCCGGGCTACTCACCGGCGCGGTTGTGAACGGCGGACCCGGTGTGGTCAAGCTTCGGCACCGCGCGATGCGTTAACAACACAGGCTCAGGCGGCTAGAAAACGGCGCTCCTTTGCGACCATGCCGGCAAAGCTCGGCCGTGCCAGCATCGCGGCGAGATATACCGCCAACTTGGGATGGCGCGCCGCGTCGATGGCAATCCCGAGGTGCTCGAGATTAACGAACGGACTTGCGACCGAGATATCGGCCAATGTCAGACGGTCGCCGACGAGGAAACCGCTCGGCGGAATGACGCTCTCGAGATAGTCGAGCAGCGGCGGCAGATCGGCCTGCCCGGCCGCAGCGGCGGTCTCGTCGCCGGGCTTGCCCATGAAGCGCGGACTAACGATACGATTAAAGAACATCTTGCCGACGCACGCCATCACGAGCGTGTCAGCGAACTCATCGAACCAGATCACCTTGCCCCGTTCGCGCGCGCCGACCGGGATCAGCGCCGGTACGGGGTGCAGGACTTCGAGATATTGCACGATCGCGCTCGAATCGGACAAGCTGTAATCGCCGTCGACGAACGCCGGGATCTTGCGGAACGGGCTGGCGGCGACGAATTGCGGATCGTCCGAGCCCAGCCCGAGCTGACGATGTTCGATCTCGATGCCCTTCTCGGCGACGAACGCCAGCACCTTGCGCACGAACGGCGATATCGAACTGCCGAAGACGATCATGATTTTGCGCTCCCCTAACCTTCTGACGCCGAACTCTAACGTATCGCCTGACTCACGGCCACTCTCCTCAGCTTCTGACGAAGCGGTCGAGCGGACCCTCTCGTAGTCGAATAACCTGCCCATAATTTTCGAGCCAGTGCAGGTGCGCCAGCGCCTCGCCGGTGGCCATCATCATGTCGTCGCCGACCGGACGCCTGAACAGCACCGCGAACGTCTCAACCGCGCTACGCGGTTCGGCGCAGAAACTGGCGAGCGCGTCTAATTTTTCCGTATGATCGTCGCGAAGCTGGTTGAGGCGGATGTGCAGCCCATCGAAAGGTTCGCCGTGCGACGGCAGCACGCGGATCGCAGGATCGATGTCGCGCAGCGCCTCGATACTGCCAAGCCAGTCGGCGAGCGGGTCGGCATCGGGCTCGGTCGGATAGACCGAGACATTAGAGGTGATGCGCGGCAGCACCTGGTCGCCGGCGATCATCAACCCGGCCTCGCCGCAGATCAGGCAGACATGCTCGGGCGAGTGGCCGCTGCCGATCACGACGCGCCACTCCCGGCCGCCGATGGTCAGCCTCTCGCCCACTTGCAGCCGCTTGAACCCGGTTGGGAGCGGCGAGACGACCTTGCTGAAGCCGCTCCAGTTGCGGGTGGCAAAATTGGCAAGGCGCTCGGCGGGCCAACCGGCGCGGGTGTAGAAATCGACCGCTTCGACCGGCGGCACGTCGCGGACGTCGAGCGTCAGCGTCCGCCCGAACAGATATTCGGTGCGGCTGATTTCGAGCGGTATTCCCCAGCGCGCGCACAGCCAACCCGCAAGCCCGAGATGATCGGGATGATAATGCGTGACGATCACCCGCCGCACCGGTCGACCTTTAAGCGGCCCGGCGAACAGCGTCTCCC
>JAYTHJ010000227.1:0-3559 GCA_043732725.1 Sphingomonadaceae bacterium
AGATAGTCTCGCAGCCAGGCGGCATCGTAGGGAAGATAGACCCGCCCGCCTCGATCAGCGGGATCTGCGCCACCATGCGCATGGCCTTTTCGCCCGTCCAGCTCCCGCGCGGCTATTCCCCAAACCCGTCGCCGCCGGGTTGAGCCAGCGCGGTGTCTGCCTGACACGCCAGTAGGTCAGCCAAATCGGCCGGTGTGGCAATCGTCCGTTTCGCGTCCCCCACCACGAGCCCGGCATGGCGCTGGAGCGTTGCTAGTCGTCTCGGGTCACGCTCGCAGGCCGCAACGGCGACAAGGACTTCGGCCAGTCGAACAAGCACGGCCGGACTTCCGCCGGCGTTTTGCCGGATCATGTGGAACATGGCATCGGTGAGCCCGTCGTAGGTCGTTGCGGGCGTGCGAATAACCGGAGCTCCGTTCCTGCAGGTTATGCCGGTCGGCAAATATCGGGGCACGATATCGCAGAGCGTCGCGCCCATGCGATCGAGTACGCTGATCGCGGTATGTGGATCGTTGATGCCTGGCGACAACGCGCGCACCGCGATCTCGACCAGCTGACGGACAGGATATTCAAGCTCCGCCCGGCTGACGCGCTGGCCGCCGAGCGCCGTCGTACGCGAGATTACTGTGCCGAGCCCTTCGACGGCAGGCTCGGCGCGGGCGATGACCGCGCCCGGAAACACGAAGTCACCTGGACGAACAAGCAACTCGATTCTGGCCGCGTGCGCGGCGGCCCAGTCGGCGAGCGCTTCGCGGTCGAGTTCCTGCAAGTAGCCGCGGCGGTCGTCGGACACCTCGACTGCTGGCGATCCGAAGTCCGACCATTCGGCCAGCGGCGGCGCATGCGTGAGCGTCAAGGACGCCACGGCCTCGCACAAATCCTTGCTGACCAGCTCGATCACCGTGTCGACGTTGATCCGGCCCGCCATGTGGCCGACGAAGTAGACCAGCGTGCCGACGCAGAGGAACGCCAGCAGAATACCCACCGTCAACGACGCATGGGGGACGAAGTTACCTTCGTCCTGCGACCGGACAGTGCGCAGGACCATCAGCGCATAGGAAAATGTGCCGAGGAAAGCGCCGAGCGTGAACTGATTGCCTCGATCTTTAACGAAGTTGCGGAGCAGGCGCGGTCCCATCTGACCCGCTGCCAACGACAGCGCCGCGATGGTGATCGAGAACACCGTGCCCGCGACACCGATAGTCGAGGACGCGACCGCGCCGAGCAACGTGCGCGCGCCGGTACCTCCGCCGTTGTAAAGCCATGGACTGTCGATCAGCGCCTGCGGGACCATCCCGCTGCGATCGAGCGCAACAAACCCGAGCGCCAACGCGATCCCGACGATGACGAGGACGGCCGGTAAAAGCCAAAATGTGTCGGAGAGATTGCCGAGAAATTGTCGGATGCGAGCATTCATGGTTCCGTACCTAGCCCTCGGCAGGCGCGCCGACGATGGCAGCGACGGCGCAAATGAATCCTACCGCGACCAATCCGGCCTGGATTAATGGCGACGCGACCTTCGTCCGACGCGACACCCAAACCGCGAGGATCGCCTGGACCGCATAGAACAGCGCGAAGGCCCGCGACGATAGTGCGATGACCTCGAACGGATCGGTCAGCCATACCACCGCGATCGCCAGCGCATTGGCAACGAAGAACGCGGTCCGCACCCCGAATTTCCGCCGGGACACTTCGATAATCAGCCCGCCCGAGCCGATCGAGTCGGCGATCGCCGCGCTGAGCTGGCTGAACACCGCGCCGACGAGAACAAACACACCCATGACCGGCGCGACCAGCGCCATGATGTCGAGGATGCCGGCGACCCCTTCCAAATGCGTGGCTTGCCGGAGGAAAGGCGTTAGCAGCGCAAGAAATGCGAGGTAGATCGCCGACGACAGCCACTGAGCGTACCGCATCGTGCGGACCCGCGTCGCCTGATCGTAACTTTCGCCGAGATAACGTGAGATTTCGAAGCCCTGAACGGTGATCAGTAGGCCAAGCAGCAACGGGATAGAGGTCAGCGAAACTGCGGCCGGCGGTAGGTCAACAGGGGTCGCGGCGTGAGCCGCCCACCACACCGCGAGGCCGGTCAGCACTCCGGCGATGATGCCGAGCTTGACCGCGACAGTCGCTCGCGCGGCCGCCTCGATTCGCCTAATGCCACCCGAAAGGCTCAGCAGGGTCAAGGCGGCGATAATCACCGTGACGAGGCCGTTCGCGACAAGCTCGTGGTTGCCGACAGTGAACGGCATCGACTTCAGGACAAATTCGGCGAGCAGCTTGAGGTAGTAGGCGACCGATATAGAGTAGGCGATTGCCAGCAGGAACTGGCCGACCCGCATCGCCCAGGCAAACGGGTCATTGAGCGCCAGGGTCGCGGCGTGGTCTTCGACATGGACGATATTGAACCGCAAGACTCCCCCGACGGCATAGGCCAGCAACAGCAGGGCCGCCATCGCCGGGAGCGCCGCGGCACCGAACTCGCGCGCCAGCAGGGGTCCGCAGATCAGGAAGCCGCTGCCAATGATCGAGGCGAGTGGAGTTACCGTCGCTTTCCACCCCGTCGAGCGCGCCAGCGATCCGACACTGAGCAGCAAGGTCACCCCGAGCGCAGCGACGCAGCCGAGAATGACGATCAGCATCGACGGGACAGCCTTTCGGGGCAAAACCCGTTAGTTGCGTGAGCAGACCAAGTCGTTGTGCCATTGCGAGTTGGTCGTGCCAAGCCTCGACCAGTCATCGAGAGAAGACGTGGATTTACCGTCAAAACTGCGCGCGCTCGGGCTGCGCCTCCCGGCGGTGCCGCAGTTCAGTGACAGCATCACTGCGATTGCGGTGATCGCGATTGCCGTCGCGGTCGGCTGGCTGGTGGGACGCGCCGCAGCGCTGCCACTGACTCTTCTCCTCCAGCGTGCCACCGGCCGCCCCGGAAGCGCGACGCTGTGCGATCGCGTTCGACGTTTGCTGCGCAGCGGGATCGCCGCACTGATGATGGTCGTCGGCAGCGCGGCGGTTCCCGCGGGCGGCTGTGCGGCGCTCCTGCTCGCGGCGATGACCGGGCTGATACTCGCCGTGCCTGCATATCGTGTCGCTCATGCCGCCGGACTACGTGCGGCGACGGCGATGATTGCCGCGGTGGTGGTCTTTGTGAGCGGGGCGGTCTCGATGCTCGGGGGCCTGCGCTCACTGACCGCGAGCCTCGACGCCTTCGCGTTCAATGTCGGCTCGCATCGGCGGTGGCTGCTGGCGCGATTAGAGCGGTTTCCGATTAGTCCACATTGTATCCTGAGTTTGTGAAGTCGTTGGCGCATTCCAGTGGCGAGTAGAGATCGAAGATGCGACCGATCGCATCCCAGAGTCCGTGAATAGTTCGCTCGGCAGCTTTGCGCAGGTGGACTTTGAGCTTCGAGACCGCCGGCTCAATCAGGTTGAAGTCGGGGCTGTAGGGCGGGAGGAACAGGAGCGTCGCGCCGGCGGCTTCGATCGCCTCGCGGGCTGCCGGCACTTTGTGGCTCGACAGATTATCCATGATGACAATGTCGCCCGGCGAGAGGTCGGG
>JAYTHJ010000228.1:0-3556 GCA_043732725.1 Sphingomonadaceae bacterium
CGCGACGGCGCAAACGTGGCGGACATCGTCGTGCTGGGTCCGCGATCCCATTGCACGCATCGCCATGTCGTCGAGCATGCGCTGACGCAGCGGGGTGACGGGTCGGTCGTTCGGTTGAGTCGCCATGGTCGAGTTCCTCTCGTTGAAGGAACTCCATCGTCCGCCACCGCCCCCGCGGGGCCAAACCTCAGCGCAGGCGAGCTACCTCACCCCCAAAACCAATGCCGCGAAGCGGCCTGGTGCATTGAGGCGATTGCTGTTTGTCCGCTATAAGAAACAAGCTTATTAGGCAGCCTGCCTCGGCCGGCCTATCGACAACCGAGCAGACAGCTGAATGCAATCTGACGGTGCTTGCGGCGCTGAAGCTCCATAATTTCGCTGAGGATACCGCATGCCCGACTCCCGTCTGTTCGCGCCGCTGACACTGGGCGGTCTGACCCTGCCTAACCGCATCGTCATCGCGCCGATGTGCCAATACTCCGCGGATGGCGAGGGCAGCGCGACCGACTGGCACCTGATGCACCTCGGCAATCTCGCGCAGTCGGGGGCGGGGCTGCTGGTCCTTGAGGCGAGTGCGGTCGCACCCGAGGGGCGGATCAGCGCCGACGACCTCGGGCTGTGGTCCGACGCAAACGAGGCGGCGCTCGTGCCGGTCCTCGCCGCGATTCGTCGCTGGTCACCGATGCCGGTCGGCATCCAGCTCGCGCATGCGGGCCGCAAGGCGTCGACCAAACTGCCATGGGAGGGAAACGCGCAGATCGCTCCCGACGCGCTCGGCGGCTGGCAGACCGTGGCGCCGTCGGCGTTAACCTATGCTCCTTCCGAGCATCCGCCAGTCGCGCTCGACGTCGCCGGATTGGCGCGGGTCAAAGACAGCTTCATCGCCGCCGCCCGCCGTGCCGACCGGCTCGGCATCGATCTGATCGAGCTCCATGGCGCACACGGCTATCTGCTCCACGAATTCCTATCGCCTTTGTCGAACGTTCGCGACGACGAATATGGTGGCAGCCTCGAAAACCGGATGCGCTTCCCGCTCGAGGTATTCGACGCGGTTCGCGCGACGTTCCCGGCGTCGAAGCCCGTCGGCATCCGCGTCTCGGCGACCGACTGGGCGCCCGGGGGCTGGGACGTCGACCAGACTGTCGCCTTTGCCAAAGCGATCGAGGCGCGCGGCTGCGACTATATCCATGTGTCGAGCGCCGGTCTGACGTCGGTCCAAAAGATCAAGACATCCCCAGGCTACCAAGTGCCATTCGCGCGGGTGGTCAAAGCTGCGGTCGCCATGCCGGTGATCGCGGTCGGCCTGATCACCGATTTCGACCATGCCGAGTCGGTCGTCGCGACCGGCGACGCTGATGCAGTTGCACTCGCACGCGGCATTTTGTTCGACCCGCGCTGGCCGTGGCACGCGGCGGCGCATCTCGGTGCCAAGGCCCATGCCGCGAACCAGTATCTGCGGTCGCAGCCGGCACGGTTCCGGACTCTCTTCGACGCATGATCGCTGCCCGGCCGTTGGGCGGAAGTTAGTGTCGGCGCGACCACTCGGTAACCGCAGCGCTCCCGATCCCTGAGAGCATCCGCAGGTTCGCTGTGATCGGATGAGCGTCAGCCGCCAAAAGTGGCGCGAGCGCGCAGCCGCGAAACAGTTTAAGGAGGAGTAGCGGCAATCATGTACGATTTTTCGCCGATCGATCCGAGATCGACGGCGTCGAGTCGCGCACCGATTGCGACGCGAAGCGTCGCGATCGATCAAGCCCAGTCGGCTCAGGCCAGATTGGTCCGCGCGGCAATTAGCGCTTGTAACTCGACTTCGAGCTCTTCGATCACGCTATGGTCGTCGAACGGGCCACCGATACTGGGCCCGACGCGTAGCAGGTCCAGTTGCTTGCGGATGGTCTCGATCGCATCAGTCATCTGCTCGCGCAACGGCTTCTCTGCTTCCAACATGCCACGATCTTAGCCCGCAACGGGCCAGGTCGCCACCCCTCCATCGTAAGGCAGCCATCATCATCGGACGTCAAGCGCGTCAGGTCAGCGATTCAATCGATATTGAACCTTGATCGTGCGTCACACATTTATTCGCTGCAAGCTACTGCTGGACAACAGGTCGACAAGGCAGCGTTGGCAATCCTTGCCAACACTTGAAGCATCGCCAAAATCGTAGAGTACGCCGACTCGTAACGTCATCCCTACGGCCCAATATGATCGCTTCGTTGGCGAGGTCTTGGAAGCAGGCCGATAGAAAAATGCTGGTGAACTTGTTCGCGAAGGTCTGCGGTTACTCGAGCAGCGCAAGCAGGAAGACGCCGCCAAGCTCGCGCGCTTACGATTGGCGATCATTGAGGGCGATGCTGCCGTCGCGCGCAGCGAATATGACGATATTGAGGATGATCGACTGATCGAATGGCTTGGTAATTTCCGGAGTACAGCGCGAGACGCACGTCGCGGGTGAAACTCCGGGTGTCCCGTCCTGCGCACTACGATGTCGCCGCGATCCTTGACTGGAGCCACGAACGGTTCGGAGCCGCTGGCCGGCGCCGGTATGGGCGGCTGATTGCACGCAGTCTGCTTGTTTTCACCAATCGTATGCCACGCATGGGCAGTCGTAGTGCCGACGACACCGATGTTGGCGTGCGACTGTTCCACCTTAAGAGCATGACTAGCAATGATTTCACTTAGTTGCAGGCGCTTGCGAGTTTTCGGGTGATGAGCTGGACGGACGCCATGAACAGCGAGGCAGTTGCGCTTTCGATGGATTTCTCGAAGTCCTTGGCGAGGCGTCGATTTCGGTTGAGCCAAGCGGAGGTCCGCTCGACGACCCAGCGCCTTGGCAGGAGTTTGAAGCCTTTGGCGGCATCGGATCGCTTGATGATTTCGAGTGGCCATTTGCCGATCTTATCGAGCGCCGCGCGCAGTTTTTCGCCGGCATAACCGCCATCGGCAAAGACGTGGCGCAGCCAAGGGAAGCGGCTCACGATCCCGGCCATGACCAGCGGCGCGCCGTCACGGTCCTGGATATCGGCGCCGTGCACAACGGCATGACCGAGATAGCCGCAGGTGTCGGTGAGGATATGGCGCTTGCGGCCCTTGATCTTCTTGCCGGCGTCATCGCCCCGCACGCCGCCGCTCTTGGTGGTTTTGACGCTTTGGCCGACGATCAACCATTATCTGTTGATGGCGGTCCGCGAGGCCGAAGGGCGTGAGGCCAGCCCGAGTGCCGGCGTGATCGACAGCCAAAGCGTCAAAACCACCGAGAGCGGCGGCGTACGGGGCGATGACGCCGGCAAGAAGGTCAAGGGCCGCAAGCGCCATATCCTCACCGACAGCTGCGGCTATCTCGGTTATGCCGTTGTGCACGGCGCCGATATCCAGAACCGTGACGGCGCGCCGCTGGTCATGGCCGGGATCGTGGGCCGCTTCCCTTGGCTGCGCCACGTCTTTGCCGATGGCGGTTATGCCGGTGAAAAACTGCGCGCGGCGCTCGACAAGATCGGCAAATGGCCACTCGAAATCATCAAGCGATCCGATGCCGCCAAAGGCTTCAAACTCCTGCCAA
>JAYTHJ010000229.1:0-3549 GCA_043732725.1 Sphingomonadaceae bacterium
TTCGGCGATCGCTTTCGCCGGATTTAGCCCCTTCGGGCAGACGTTGGCGCAGTTCATGATGGTGTGGCAGCGGTAGAGCCGGAACGGATCCTCGAGCGCGTCAAGTCGTTCACCGGTCATCTCGTCGCGGCTGTCGACCAGCCAGCGATATGCCTGCAGCAGAATCGCCGGCCCGAGGAACTTGTCGCTGTTCCACCAATATGACGGACACGCGGTCGAGCAGCAGGCGCACAGGATGCACTCATAAAGCCCGTCGATCTTCGAGCGATCCTCGACCGACTGCAGCCGTTCACCGTCGGGCGGCGTCGGCGTCACCGTCTGCAGCCACGGCTTGATCGAGGCGTATTGCGCATAGAAGTGCTTGAAGTCGGGAACGAGATCCTTCACCACGTCCATGTGCGGCAGTGGCGTGATCCGCACCTCGCCCTTCACATCCTCGATCGCCGTCGTGCAGGCGAGCGCGTTGGTGCCGTCGATGTTCATCGAGCATGACCCGCAGATCCCCTCGCGGCACGACCGCCGGAAGGTCAGCGTTGGGTCGATCTCGCCCTTGATGCGGATCAGAGCGTCGAGCACCATCGGGCCGGTCTGATCCAGATCGAGTTCGTAGGTGTCGTAGCGCGGGTTTTGCCCGTCGTCGGGGTTCCAGCGATAAATCTTGAATGCCTTGGTCCGCTTCGCCCCTGCTGGCGCGGCGAAGCGCTTACCGTTCGGTTTGATGCGCGAGTTCAGAGGGAGGGAGAATTCGGCCATGGCTGGCTCCGGTGATGCGACTGTGATCGAGGACATAGGGTGTCACGGCGGCAGGCTCAACGCTCATCTTGCCGCGCCGACGGTGGCACAGAAATTGTACCGGCCTTGGACTCTGCTCCCCCATGTTCGAATTCGATACGGCGAAAAGAATCACCAATGCCGCCAAGCACGGCATCGACTTCGAGGCGGCACAGGTTGTGGCTGGGCCAGAGCCTTATTGAAACGAGGCGAGCGTCTTGACGAGCCCCGGGTTATCGCGGCTCGCATTGAGCAGCCTGCCCGACTGCTCCAAGATCAAGCTCCGGACCGCCGCATACCGATTGGTCTACCGACGCGATGATGACAGGATCGTGGCCGTGGTCATCGCGGACGGCAAGCGCAATCGCGAGACGGTCTGAAAGACAGCAGCAGGCGATTCCAGCGACGGACGTATTCTTCCTCCAGTGCCTAACGTCACCACTATTCGACAGCATCCACGTCGCGCCCGCCACGCTCCAGTCGATTTTGCGGGTGTCGTACATGACCAGTGCCAACGCCGAGAACAGCAGCACCGAGCCGATCGGTAGCGAATAGGCTTCGAGGCCGAGCAGCACGTCCAGCACGCCGTACTTCGCCGTCCGCCCGGCGCGGTCGTAAAGATAGATGGGGTTGATCAGTGCAATCGAGATCGCGTCGTTTTCGCTGCTTTTCGGCTCGCCGAATGGGACGACGGGGCGGCTGAGCGCGAGATTGCCGATCCGTCAACGCGCGCTGAAGCCGTCCGCGCCGAGATGCCGTTCGGCGGGCAGAAAGCTGCCGACGAACGATTGGCCGTCCAACTCGACCGCACCGACCAAATCGTATCCTGCGTAATCGGGATCAGCGAGATCTTGCCGTAGCCCTTCACGTCAACGGTAATGTCGAAAGCGACGCTGCCGCCCGCCAGCGCCACCGCCCCGACCGGATAGTATCGCGAGGAACGGCCCCGCGAGCGTCTGCTCGGCACCCCAGCCGCCGACGATCTAAACGCGCGCGATCCGCAACTTTGGCGTGGAGATCGTTGGGGCGTCAAATCGGCAAACGTGTCCGGCGCAACCAAAGGCTAGCGCGCCGGGGCGAGCATCGCCGCGTCGAGCGCGGCCAGTCCGCGCGTCCCCGCGACGTAGCGGTCAGCGGCCATGAGCCACGCCGCCGCGCGCGCGCGCGGCACCGTTGGCAGCGCCGCCAGCCGATCGCGCGCGGCGGTGACATCGCCCGCCCGGAGCGCCACTGCCGCGGCCGCGACTGATGCCGTGACGCTATCGGTCTTCGGGGCTGGATGCACCCGGACGATTGTCGCAAGCGCGGCATCGAGGCTACTCCGCCAATTCCCCGATGGCGGCGGCTCCCCGGTGAGTTGCCCGCGCAGCCGGTCGAAGCCCTCGCGCAAGCCCGTTAGTGTCACCGGGTCCCTGCCGAGCGCCGCGACAGCCTCGACCGCTGCTGGATAGGTCGCCATCAACTGCTGCCGCAGCGGCGCTTCGAGCGCTCCCAGCCGCATGCCGCCGTCGATCGCATGATGTGCGGCCAGTACCGCGAGGAGCGCCTTGGCATTATCGGCGGCGGCGGTGCCGCTGACGACTACTGCCTGTTGCGCTTGCGCCGCGACGTCGAGACGCCCGCTCAGCGTTGCGATCGCCGCCGTCAATTGATCGAGGCGCGCCGTCACCGGCGGGCTGCCATGCTCGGCAGCGTCGAGCCGAGACTCGATCCGGGCCAGCCGATCGGCGGTCGCAACCCCGCTCGCTGCCGTGGAATTGCTATCTCCGAGCTCGCCCGCAGCGTCCGCCGCCGAATGCGTCTCAAGCGCCGTCAAGCGGGCTTGCAGCGTCGTGATCGCCGCCGATGATGCCGCTGACATTGCAGTCGTTGCTGGTGCGGTCGCGTCCGGTGCGCCGACGACCCCGGGCAACTGGCTGCGCACGCTGTGCTCGAACCACGGATTGGCGATCAGCCCGAGCGCGAAGGCCAGCAGCACCGCGCTGATCAGCCACGGCAGGACCGAGCGTTCGGGGCGAGCCGCTGGGCGCACGACGCGGGCGCGTAACCGGTCGAGCCGTTCGCGGCTGCCCGCGCCCGGCCCGACATCGTCGAACGGTTCCATATTCATGGCAGTCGTTGTAGCACCAGCTTATCGTGCAGCAACCCTCCCGCAGTCAGCGCCGCAGTAAGCACCGCAACCCTGCTGCGGCTAGGCGAGCAGCCCTGCCGCGATCAACAGTGCAGTTTCAGTCGGTTGGACTGCGGCAATGCGGGAAGCCCAGCCTGGCCCGGCAGCGGCGAGCACGTGTCGGCTGAGCGCTGCGATATGCAGCTTGCCACGGTCGAGCCGGGCGGCGTCGATCAGCGCGGCAAAATGCGCGGCGGTGCGCGCCGAGTAGAGCAAGGTCAGGTCGATGGTTCTCGCCGCGAACGCGTCGAGTGTGCGTTGCGGTAAGGTGTCTGCCAGCAGCGCCGCATAGACTTCGAACAGCTCGATACCCGGCGGGAGTTCGCGCGCCGTGCGGTCGCGTCCGGCCAGATACAGCACGCGGTCGATGCCACTGGCCTTGACCTGCTCCAGAAGCGCGGCCGCCGTGCCCGCCGCAGCGCTCGGGGGAAGGTGCTGAAGTCCCGCGTCGCGAGCCGCCGCCGCTGTTGCAGCTCCGACGGCGAACACCGGCAGATGTCGCAGGCTGGCCAACTGCGGCCCCGCCAGCCGTACCGCCGCAGCGCTGGTGAACGCGACAGCTCCGGGCATGGTTGCAGGCAGCACCCAGTCGAGCGGGGTGGTCGCCA
>JAYTHJ010000230.1:0-11402 GCA_043732725.1 Sphingomonadaceae bacterium
GATCGCGCACCTCGATCGGATCGCCAAGTCGCGCGGAGTGTCCCGGTCGGCCGTCATTCGTCAAGCCGTCGATCGGGTCATCGAGGAAAGTGTGCCCGATGCAGATGATCGTGTGCTTCGCGAGGCCGCGGTCGACGCCGCGTTTGGCACCTGGAAGGATCGCAGGGATATCGGTGACGCGGTCGAGTGGCAACGTCGGGAGCGTGCGGCGCTGCGCCGCGAACGATCAAAGCTCAAGTTCCCGGACGCGGTGATCCTCGCCTCAGCGCAGGTTCATGGTCACATCCTCATCACCCGTAATACCCCGGATTTTCCGGCCGACATGCCGGATATCGGCGTTCATTATTCCCTTTAATACAAGAGACATTCCATGTGTGGCATCGTTGGCATCCTGAGCAATGAAGACGTCGCGGACCGGTTGCTCGACGGGCTGAAGCGGCTTGAATATCGGGGCTATGATTCGGCCGGTATCGCGACGGATCATGACGGGCAGATCGATCGTCGTCGTGCCTCGGGCAAGCTGATCAACCTCGCCAAGGAACTGGCCGCCAACCCGCTGCCGGGCAAGACCGGCATCGCCCACACGCGCTGGGCAACGCATGGCGGGCCGACCACCAACAACGCGCATCCGCATGCGACGGACGAGGTCGCGGTGGTTCACAACGGCATTATCGAGAACTTCAAGCCGCTGCGGGACGAACTGATCGCGCGTGGTCGTGTGTTCACCAGCGAGACGGACACCGAGGTCGTCGCGCATCTGATCAGCGAGAAGGTCGAGGCCGGGATGGCACCGGCCGATGCGGTGCGCGACGTATTGCCGCGTCTTCATGGGGCGTTCGCGCTGGCGATTCTGTTCCGCCAGCATCCGGACTTGTTGATCGGCGCACGATTGGGCTCGCCGCTGGTGGTGGGGCATGGCGATGGCGAAATGTATCTCGGCTCGGACGCGCTGGCGCTGGCACCGCTGACGCAGCGGATCGCCTATCTCGACGAGGGCGACTGGGTCGTCGTCCACCGTGGCGGCGCGCAAGTCTACAACGCCGCTGATGAGCCCGTTACCCGTGCAGCGATCATTTCTACCGCGAGCGGCGCGATGATCGGCAAGGGCAATCACCGGCACTATATGCAAAAGGAAATCTACGAGCAGCCGACTGTCGTCGCGCAGACGCTTGGGCAATATCTGCGCCCGCTCGAAGCCACCGTTGAGCTGCCCGCGCTGCCGTTCGACCTCGCCGCGATTAAGCGGGTCACGCTAGTCGCCTGCGGCACCAGCTTCTACGCTGCCATGGTCGGCAAATACTGGATCGAAGCGTGTGCACGCGTCGGCGTCGAGATCGACGTCGCCTCCGAATTCCGCTATCGCGACCCCGTGCTCGAGGCGGGCGGGCTGTGCCTGTTTGTCTCGCAGTCGGGCGAGACCGCCGACACGCTGGCAGCGATGCGCCACGCCAAGAGCGCCGGGCAGCATATCGGCACTATCGTCAACGTGCCTTCGTCGTCGATGGCGCGTGAGGCCGAGCTGGTGCTGCCGACCTATGCTGGCCCCGAGATCGGCGTTGCCTCGACCAAGGCGTTCACCTGTCAGCTCGCGGTACTCGCCGCGTTCGCCATCGCACTCGGCAAGGCCAAGGGCCTGATCGACGGTCCCGAAGAAGCGCGGCTGGTCCAGCTGCTGACCGAGGTCCCCGCGGCGATGAACGCCGCGCTCGCCGAGGAGCCCGCAATTGCGGCGCTCAGCGGGCGGCTCGCGGTGGCGCGCGATATCCTCTACATGGGCCGCGGGCAGGATTATCCGCTGGCACTCGAAGGCGCGCTCAAGCTGAAAGAAATCAGCTACATCCACGCCGAAGGCTATGCCGCGGGCGAGCTTAAGCACGGCCCGATCGCACTGATTGACGACAAGGTCCCCGTGATTGTCCTCGCGCCGTCGGGGGCGCGCTTCGAAAAGACCGTCTCGAACATGCAGGAGGTCATCGCCCGCGGCGGTCTCGCGGTGCTGATCTCCGACGCCGCCGGCGTCGCCGAACAGGGCGCGGGAACCTGGGCGACAATCGCCATGCCTGCGGTTGACAGCTTCATCGCGCCACTCGTCTATGCCGTGCCGGTCCAGCTGCTGGCCTACCACGTCGCCGTCGCCAAGGGCACCGACGTCGACCAGCCGCGCAATCTGGCGAAGTCAGTGACGGTGGAATAAATTTACCAGCGCGCGACAGTTACCTGTCGAGTACCGCTCGTCAATCAGCAGTTCTGACCAGAATAGGACACGCTTGATCTTTATCCGGCAAGCGCTGCTTTCTCAGTCGGAAATTGTTCGCGGACATTTGGATAAACTGGCTGTTTGTACAAACTGCGCGGCGAACAAAACTGGCAGACACTCTACCCTATTTAGGGATGGCGATTATCGCTCGGCAGGCGATCCAGCCGAGCGCCGGGACCACGACGTGCAAGCTGCCGGGCGCGCTCGAGGTTGTGGCGCATTGGCCGTGTAGCGCCGACCAGCGGTTGTTGGTGGATCCGACCTGAGTTTGCGCCGCGATCGGGGCAAGCGTGGGATTCATCGCGAACAGAATTTCTTCGCCGGTTACTCGGTCTAGCCGTGACATCGCGTAGACGCCGGGCGTGTCGGGGGCGAGCCGCACGACCTGCTCACCCTGCCGCAACACGGCATAGCGGGTACGGATTGCCGCCATGGCTGCGATAGCACGGTAGAGCGGGTGCGTGGAGTCGTGGGTATCGCTGGCGTGAGTGCGCGCGGTGCCGAGCAGGCCTTGATCGAGGTAATCGGGGGTAGCGCTGACAAACATATCTTCGCGGCTGGCGTTATCGTCGCCGTGGCCGACGAAGCCTTGCTCGTCGCCATAGTAGAGCACCGGGACCCCGCGCGAGAACAACAGCAGCGCATGGCCAAGTTCAACACGTTTGAGCAATTCATCATCGTCGATATTGGGGTTCGCCTTGCGCAGCCGATAGGCGAAGCGGCCAAGGTCGTGGTTGTCGAGGAAGATCGGCAGGCGGCGCGCCGCATCGCCTTCGTAGAGGCTGTCCTGCTCGAACAGGCGGGCGAGGAGTTGCGGCGGAGCCTTGCCGCCGATCACCTGCTCGGCGGTACGCTGGAAAGCGAAATCGAGCATCTCGGGCAAGCGGTCGACACGCGTATGCCGCGCGATCTGGCCCGGCTCGGTCTCGGTCGCCTCGCCGAACATCGCAAAGTTGGGTAAGCCTTCCTCGCGTGCGACTGCCATGATGCGCGGCACGAAGGCCTGCCATAACTCGGGATTGACGTGCTTGGCACTATCGATCCGGTAGCCGTCGATGTGGAAATCTTTGATCCAGCGACTGTAGATTTCGACGAAGCCGTCGACCACGCGCGGATTCTCTGTCATCAGATCGTCGAGCCCGGCGAAGTCGCCGCTCTGGCTGCTTTCGCCGCTGAACGTCGTCTCGCCGCGATTATGGTAATAGATCGGGTCGTTCAGCCACTCGGGCCGTTTGACATGCTCCTGTTCCGTAGGAACAAACGGCGTGTACGCGTAATCCGGCTGTGTCAGCCGCGCGAAGTTTGCCCCATTCTGGTGCGCCGCGCCGTCGTCCAAAAACCCAGCGTTGATCGGCGAGCCGGCGATGCCGCCCCGCCGGGTGAACGGATAGTCGGCGCGACTGCGGTAGCTGCAAGGTGTACGTGCAGGGCATTCGCGGTAGCGGATCACGTCGGCGGTGTGATTGACGACGATATCGAGGATGATCTTAATGCCTCGCGCGTGTGCGGCCTCGACGAGCGTCTTGAGATCGGCCTTCGTGCCGAGATGCGGATCGATGTCGGTGAAGTCGACGATGGCATAACCGTGATACCCGGTGCCGACGCCCCAGCGCGCGTCGGTGTTGACCGCCTGGTTCTTGAAGACCGGAGTGAGCCAGATCGCGGTTGCACCCAGGCCCGCTATGTAATCGAGCCTGTTGAGCACCCCTTTCAGGTCCCCGCCGTGGTAGAAATTATTACGTTTGGGATCGAAGCCGCTGCGCTCGGGTCCGCCCGCGATGCCGCCCGTATCGTTGCCCGGATCACCGTTCTCGAAGCGATCGGTGAGCGCGAAAAAAACGATGTCGTTTTCGAACGATCGAGCGGCAACAGTCGACATCGTCGGGGTAGCAAGCACCGGACTGGCGGCGATTAAGAGCAGCGCCGCACCGGACAGAAGTGTTCGTCTCAAAGATTTTCCAGTCATGGTCACCAGCCTATCAGGACTGCAGGCATTCGCGAAAAGCTACAATTCGTCGCGCTTCCACTCGCAATTACGCTCAGCTAGTGGAGATCAATATAACCGTCGAGGACTAATCAGCGTCGGCTTGAGGAGAGTGAAACGTGGTGCACGGCCGTCTGAACACACTATCTGTACTGCTTGCTTCGACCGCGCTGTGGGCCGTTGCAAGCCCGGTGCTCGCCCAGGATGCCGCCGGCACCGCGCTGGCACCGCCGACCGCACCTGCGGTTGTAGCACCGGCTGCCGCCGCCGGCGACGCGCCGGACACGATCGTCGTCTCGGGCTTCCGGCGCAGCGTACAGACCTCAATCGACGTCAAGCGCAACCTCGACGTCGTCGCTGAAATCGTTACCGCCGACGACATCGCGGGATTGCCCGACGTGTCGATCGCCGAATCGCTGGCGCGCCTACCGGGCGTCACCTCTCAACGGACGGGTGGCCAGGCTTCCGCGCTCAATATCCGCGGCTTGTCGCAAGACCTCGTTTCGGCGACGCTGAACGGCCGCGAGCAGGTTGCCACTTCGGGCGACCGCACGATCCAGTTCGATCAATACCCGAGCGAGCTGATCAGCCAGGCGGCGGTATACAAATCTCCCAAGGCCTCGTTGATTGAGGGCGGCGTCGCGGGCAAGGTGGAATTGACCACCGCGCGGCCCTTAGCGAACAAGAACCGTCTGACGGTGCAGGTCAACGGGCGCGGCGCCTGGAACGACCGTGCCAAGCAAAGCCCCGACGCCAACGAGTTCGGCTACCGCGTGTCCGCCTCGGTCCAGTACAAGATCACCGACAACCTCGGCGTCGCGCTCGGCTACGCGCGCCTGTCGCAGCCCAACGTCGCGACGCGCTTCGTCGGGTTCGATTACAGCGGCAATAAGATCCCGGTAAGCGGCACGCTTGCTTCGCCGACCTACGGGTTCGAGCTGATCCAGTTCGGCGGTAAGGAAACCCGCGACGGCGCTTTGGGCGTCATCCAGTACGAGCCAGCTTCTGATTTGCGCATCCTGATCGACGGCTATTATTCCAAATTCAATTCGGACGTGCGCCGGCGGGGTATCCGCATCCAGGGTTCGGGCGGCATCGCGCCCGGCGACGTATCAAATGCCACCGTGTTCGACGGGACGATTGTCGGGGCAACCGAACAGAGTGGCAGCGGTCTCAGCGGCACGCTTGTCAACCAGATTGAATCCCGCAACGATGAACTTTACACCATCGGTGGCAATATCCAGAAAGACTTCGGAAGGCTGACGATCGGGCTCGACGCTGCATACTCTCGCGCTTCGAGCTATTTCGATAATGCAGGCATCAACGTCGACGCATTCAATGCGGCCGGAACCAATCGGCTCCAGAATATCCCGGGCGGGCTGGTGGCAAGCTACCAGTATCACGGGCTGAATTTGCCCACCATCGCGATCAACCATGATTTCACAGATCCTAACACGAATCTGTTTCAGGGCTTCTATATCGTTCCACAGAGAGATACCGACAAGCTTACCGCCTTTGCGGCTGACGGCACTTATCATGTCGACGGCGATTTCGTGAAATCCATCCAGTTTGGTGGGCGCTACTCGGATCGAACTGCCGTGCGCACGATCACCAGTTTCGATAGCTTCGGTATCGCTAACCCGGTTGTCATCCCAAGTCAGTATTTGAAGACCAGCGGCTTTTCCGGGAATTTCGCAGCCAACGGTTTTCCGAAGTTTCTGTCGGCCGACATTCTTGGCGTGTTGCATAAGTTCGTCGGCGCCAACCTGACTGCCGATCAAAAGTTTGGCTTCACCGTCGATCAGAGTTACAACATTAAGGAAAAGGTGATCGACGGCTATGCCGAGTTAAATTTCGATACGATTGCCTCGTCGTTACCGTTCCGGGGCAATATAGGTCTGCGCGTCGTCAACACCGAAGAAAAATCGACGGCATCGACCGGCGGTATTTTTTATACTGTGCAGGATAAGTACACAGATTTTTTGCCGTCGTTTAATGCTATCCTTGGCTTATCATCGCAAGATCAGATACGCGCTTCGTTTTCGCGTCAAATCTCTCGGCCTAACTTCTTTGATCTGCGGGCCAGTGTCGGGGTCAACGTTGGCGCGGACGGCATTCCAAATGGCAGCGGCGGCAATACCAAGCTGCGTCCATTCTTGGCTAATCAGTTTGAGTTGAATTACGAGCATTACTTCCCTCACAGCGGTATCATTTCGGTTGCGACGTTCTACAAGAATTTAGAAACCTTCATCGTTGACGGGCAGACCAACAACTATAATTACCGGCAAAACGGTTACGGCGCGCTGATCGACAATGCCACTCAACCGCCCGGCTCTTTACCCAAAAAGGATATTGGAATATTTAGTCAGCCGGTGAACGGTCATGGCGGTGAGGTGTATGGCATAGAGTTGAACTTTACGAAGACCTTCAAGGACGAATTACCGGCACCATTTGACGGGTTAGGCGTGCTACTTAACTATAGTTATACCGAAAGTAGCTTGAACATTAAGGTTTCGACGAGTGGATCGCCGCTACGCATCCCGCTGCCCGGCTTGTCCAAGCATGTCGCCAGCCCGACGATATTCTACGAGAACAGCGGTTTCGAGGTGCGCGGCAGCCTTCGTTACCGCAGCCCCTATATCGCGCCGCAGGTCGGCCTGACCTCGAACCCGGCGTTCAATGCTGACGAGACGGTGATCGACGCGCAGGTGAGCTATACCTTCCAGCCCGGCAGCAGGATCGCTGGGCTGAAATTGCTGCTCCAGGGCGAGAACCTCACCGATGAGCCCAACCGGACCTACTGGGGTGCGGAGCAGCGCACCAGCACGATCCAGTACTTCGGCCGCGTCGTCTACGCGGGCGCGGCGATCAAGTTCTAAGCCGCCGTGCGCACCCTGCTGATCATGGCCGCGATGTTTGCCGCGACACCTGCCCTGACCGCTCCGGTCGGGACCTGGGCTTATGCCGGAAAGACCGGGATCGGAACCTCCTACGAAGCCTATACCGATGGGCGCTATGTCGAAGGCGGGCGCTCGGGCCACCTGTCGAAGTTATGGTTCTCGATCGCGCAAGGGCATGTCACGGAGACGATGTGGGGACGGATCGATCAGGCGCAGCTCCAGTCGCTGCGTGTGATGATCGGCGTCGACGGTGCCGCTGCAGTCGGGCCGGAGGCGCTTGAGACGACCACATCTTATCTCGACACCGACGCGGCCGGTCGCCCGCGCGCGCTTGCCTATCGGCTATTCGGCAAGGACCGCGCCGGGCGATTTACCGTCGAGCAGCACGTCTTCACCGATCCCGACCGCGATACCCTCTTCGTGCGCGTCACAGTGCGCGCGCTCCGCGGCAGGATCGCGCCATATCTGCTTGCCACGCCGCATATGAGGGAAACCAGCGGCCACGACATCGGGCACGCTGATGCTGCCGGTCTGTACGCGGGCGAAAGCGAAGCGCATCTCGCGATCGTTAGTGGTACGCGGTTCGTGCGAAGCGGCGCGGGTGTTACTGCCGCGGGTCTCGACGCCCTCAACGCGCGAAGCGCCACTGGCGAAGTCGTACTCGCCGCTGCCTACGCGCCGCTCAAATCGGGAGAAAGCGCCACCTACGATGTCGCGCTCGGCTTCGGGCGCACCGAAGCCACCGCCGTTGGAACCGCACGCGGTACACTCGACGTGGGCTATACGCGCGCGCTTGCCGCTTATGAACGAGGGTGGGAGGGTTATCTCGCAGGGTTGACCGAGTTGCCAAGTCTTTACCCGATATCCACCGATAACGGCCGCCTCGCCAATGTCAGCGCGATGGCGCTCAAGGCGATGGAGGATAAGACCTACGCGGGCGCGCTGATCGCCAGCCTGTCGATCCCTTGGGGTGACACGGTTCCCGCCGACATCCCCGCCAGTGGTTACAAGGCAGTCTGGCCGCGCGACTTCTACCAGTGCGCTATGGCGCTGCTCGCACTCGGCGACCGCGAGACGCCGCGCGCCGCATTCGCGTATCTCCGCAAGGTTCAAGTGCGGGCCGAGACGCCGGGCAACCGCGGCGCGAGCGGCTGGTTCCAGCAGAAAAGCCATGTCGATGGTACCGCCGAGTGGAGCGCGGTGCAGCTCGATCAAACCGCGATGCCGGTTCTGCTCGGCCACCGGCTGGCGGCGCTCGGCGTGCTCTCGCCAGCCGAACTCGACGCGAGTTGGCGTACGATGCTGAAGCCAGCTGCCGACTTCCTCGCGAATGGCGGGGCGGTTGATCTCAACGGCAATCGCGCCTCCATCACACCGCCGAAGACGCAGCAGGAGCGCTGGGAAGAACAGGGCGGCTATTCGCCTTCGACTACCGCCGCCGTGATCGCAGGACTGGCAGCAGCGGCGGACATCGCCGACCGCGTCGGCGATGCCGCAAGTGCTAAGCGCTACCGTGCCGCCGCCGACGCCGATGTGGCGGGGATCGAGCGCACCACCGTGGTTCCGCACGGACGCTACGGCGACGGCTATTTCCTGCGGATCGCCCCGACCGGCGAACCCGCCGCGCATACGTCCGTACCCGCCAGTAACGGCCAGCCTGCGCTCGATCAGCAGGAGATGCTCGACGCCGGATTTCTCGAGCTGGTGCGTTACGGTGTCCGGCGCGCCGACGATCCGACGATCGTCCGCAGTCTGGCGGCGCTTGACAGTTCCGCTATCGCGCCGTTCCTACGGGTGCGGTACACCTTCGGCAGCGACGGCCGCTGGCCGGGCTTCCGCCGTTATGGCGGCGACGGCTACGGCGAGGATGCGGTCACCGGCGCGAACTGGAATCAGAGTGGCCAATCCACCTCGGGTCAACGCGGCCATGTATGGCCGATCTTCACCGGCGAGCGCGGGCATTACGAACTCGCGCGCCTGGTCGCGAAGCCCGGCGGTGCAACGCCCGCCGGTATCGCACAATTGCGCGCCGCCTACGTTGCAGGGATGGAATCGTTCGCCAACGCGGGACTGATGTTGCCCGAACAGGTCTGGGACGGCGTCGGCACTCCCGGCCCGCACGAGTTCGTCAAAGGGCAGGGTACCGATAGCGCGACGCCACTCGCGTGGAGCCATGCCGAATACATCAAGCTGCTGCGATCGCTGCGCGACGGGCAGGTCTGGGACAGGAATGCGGCGGCGGCGACCCGTTATGCGGCTTCAACCGCGGCTGCGCGCTAGGCGGCAAGCGCGTTCCGCGCGGCTCGCGCCGAGCCAAGAACAGTAGGCCGCACGCAACTACTGCAGATACCGTGGGTTATAGCCTGATGGACGAAGCCTGCCGCGACAAGATTTCGAATATCGCCGGCGGCGCTGTGCTCGGGATGGTAGCGCTAGCGTTGTTCGCCGCCGAAAAGAAGTGGCCGCTGCGTAAACCGACACAGTCCGAACCGGCGCGCAGCATGACCAATCTCACCCTTGGCGCGATGAGCATGGCAACGGTCGCGCTGGTTGAAGCCCCGCTGACGATGCCGCTCGCAAAACGCGCTGAGCGACGGCGCGCGGGCATCGTCCAGATTTTGCCGCTGCCGCCGTGGGTGCGCGACGTCGCGGCGGTACTGCTGATGGATTACACCATCTACCTCTGGCACGTCGCGACCCACAAACTGGCTATCCTGTGGCGGTTTCACTTGGTCCATCATGTCGACCTCGACCTCGACACGACGACCGCCTTGCGGTTCCACGCCGCCGACATGGTTATGTCCGCGCCATATCGCGCCGCGCAGGTGGCGTTAATCGGCGTTTCCCCGCGGGCGCTGCAAATCTGGCAAGGCTGGTTCTTCGCGTCGATCCTCTTCCATCACAGTAACCTCGCGCTGCCCGAACGGCTCGAGCGGATGCTCGCGCGGTTCATCACGACACCGCGGATGCACGGCATCCATCACAGCGTGGTACGGGACGAAACCGACTCGAACTGGTCGAGCGGCTTTGCTGTCTGGGATCATCTCCACGGGACGTTCCGGCTCGATGTGCCGCAAGCGGAGATTGCGATCGGTGTGCCGGCCTATCGCGAGCCCGACGCGATGCAGATCGCTGCATCGCTCGCGATGCCTTTCGGTCACGAAATCGACGCGTGGACACCTTCGAAATAGCAGCGTGACCGAGCGTTTCGAGCTGATCGTGAACGGCGCAGGCGCGGCCGGACGGACCGAACTGGCCGGTGTCGCGATGTTCGGGCGGGAGGTCGCGCTGATCGAAGCGGACCAGCTGGGCGGTGCTTGCTGCCGCGAACGCCGCTCAATTGGCATGAGGTCGAGGCTCCACTTTCGATAAGCGCCCACCCTGTTGACGTGATGCAAGCGGCAGATCCAAGTCGCCGCCCCGGATCGTCCGTGCACCTTTGTGCTCGATTGATCATCGCAGCGTGACCGCGAGCGATGAAAACTGGTTGGTGCGCGACGCAGTCGCGAGCGAACCCGTCTCACCACCCGTTCCGCCTGTTATGACCTGATAATTCGCCATTTTCTGCCATTTCCGCCAGTGGTCGTGACTCGCGGTGACATCGCGCGAGAAAACCTCCTGCAGTTTCATTGGCTTGGCCTGCTGCTGGATCAACCGCGTAACAGGTACAGATATCTCGATAACAGGTCGGTAACAGGTTCATTACAGGCGCAATCGCATCTGTTTCAGCGAGAGGTGATGACAGGCGGCCAGGTCCCGTTGCTCGTGCTCGAAGTCGGGCCCGCACCCATGCCCGACTTCGTCTCGACCGCGCATCTGTATGCCGCTCTGTGCTGGCCGCCGAGCGTCGAGCTCGCGGCGTATCGGTTGGGGGCACGGGCAATCGGTTCTGGGACACTGTTTAGTACTTTGCACGACGAGCCCGGAAGAAGGCAGGAGTTCATCGACGCTTTCCCCGAGATGATGGTCGTGACAGCAGCACAACGGCGAGCGGTATGGAAGGCCATGAAGATCCGGCTTTGCCACCGGATGGCGGCATCGCGGATGGCGCGGGGCTTTCTCGAGGAGAGGTTTACTGGCCGGCCGGCCAAGCTGCCCCGCCGATGATCAGGCAGACGCGGGCAGCACTCTAGAGCGGTTTCCGGGCGTTTTGAATCGTGGAGGATTCACACGGGCGCGGGTTTGTGGTTCAGGCTTCATGCCAGCAAGGGAGGCTGGTATGAATGCCACGATTGCTATCGCAGGATCTGCGGGAACGGGT
>JAYTHJ010000231.1:0-3536 GCA_043732725.1 Sphingomonadaceae bacterium
CGCTCGCTGTCGGCCCGGACCAAGTCCAGCCGCTGGCGCTGGTGCTGCACGAGATCGTCGCCAATGCGGCGCATCACGGTTTGCTGTCGGCAGCCGAGGGCACGCTGACGATCGGCTGGCGCAGCGAGGGCGACGCGACCGTGATCGAGGTTCACGAAGCCGGCGGGCCGCCACCGGCGAACGACCGCGCGCCGGGCTTTGGCAGCGCGATGATGCGGGCGATCATGCAACGCCAACTACCCCGCAGCCTCGACTTCAACTGGCATTCGGCAGGGTTACACAGCGTGCTCCGGGTGCCCAAGCGCGCGGCGGCGTGACTAGCGACTGATTTGGACATCTGTCCAACCCCCGCTGCTAATCCCGCAGTAGCTCGTTGATCGCGGTTTTCGCGCGCGTCTGTGCGTCGACGGTCTTGACGATCACCGCGCAGGCGAGGCTTGGCCCCGGCGTGCCGTCGGGTAGCGGCTTGCCGGGCAGGCTGCCGGGAACCACCACCGCATAGGCCGGGACGCGGCCGATATGGACCTCGCCAGTGTTGCGGTCGACGACCTTGCTCGTCGACGACAGGTACACGCCCATTGACAGCACCGCGCCGCGCCCGACGTGGACGCCCTCGACGACCTCCGAGCGCGCCCCGATGAAGCAATCGTCCTCGATGATCACCGGCGCCGCTTGCAACGGCTCGAGCACGCCGCCGATGCCGACGCCGCCCGACAGATGGACGTTTGCACCGATCTGCGCGCAGCTGCCGACGGTCGCCCACGTGTCGACCATGGTATTCGCGCCGACATAAGCCCCGATATTGACGAAGCTCGGCATCAGCACGACGCCGGGCGCGATATAGGCCCCGCGCCGGACGATGCTGCCGGGGACGGCGCGGAAGCCCGCGGCGGCGAAGCGATTGTCGCCCCAGCCATCGAACTTCGATACCACCTTATCCCACCAATGCGCGCCGCCCGGCCCGCCGGGGATCGCCGTATTCGGATTAAGCCGGAATGACAGCAGCACCGCCTGCTTGAGCCATTGGTTGACGCGCCAGCCGCCGCTGCCGGTATCGCCCCCGCCCGGTTCGGCGACGCGCCAACAACCAGCATCGAGCCCCGCCAGCGCCGTCTCGACCGCGTCGCGCAGCTCGCCCTGCGTCGCCGGCGAGACCGTGTCTCGCGCCGCCCAGCCCGCTTCGATGACGCGCTGCAAATCGCTCACGCACCGTGCTCCGCTACCGTGTCGTCCGGTATCGCCGCGAGTTCAGCAACGACGCCCGTAAGCCATTCGCCGACGTCGGCGATGCGGTAGTCGATGTAGTCGGGGGCAGCTGCCGTTGGTCCCTGCTCAGAGCCATTGTCGACCCAGACCGTCGTCATGCCGATCGCCTTCGCGGGCACGAGGTTGCGCGCCATGTCCTCGACGAACAGCGCCCGCGCGGGGTCGATCGCATAGGCTGCGCACATCGCGTCGTAGGCGCGCCGGTCGGGCTTGGGCCGGTAGCCGGTGGCGTGGATATCGTGGATGACCTCGAACGCCTCGCCCAGCCCGAGCCGGTCGAGGACGCGCGTCGCATACGGCGTGTCGGCGTTGGTGAAGATCAGCTTGCGCCCCGGCAGCGCGCCGATCGCGGCAACCAGGGCCGGGGCAGGCTCGACGACGTCGACGTCGATGTCGTGAACGTAATTCAGGAAGACGTGCGGATCGACGCCGTGTTCGATCATCAGGCCCTTGAGCGACATGCCGTGCGTATGGAACCACGCTTTCTGAACGCGGTAAGCCTCGGCGGCGTCGACCCGCAGCAGGTCCCGGATAAACGATCCCATCCTAGTATCGATCTGCGCGAACAGATTGATCCGCGCCGGATACAGCGTGTTGTCGAGATCGAAAATCCACGCGTCGATGTGAGCGAGCGGATGCGGCAGCGCTGGACCGCTCATCGGTAGGGAAGGGGCGTAAACATAGCGGCGGCTTATGCAGACTCCGTGCACCGCCTGTCCACCGTTTGCTCCACCGTAGTGTCGAACCGTCCGATTGCCGCCACCCCGGCTTTGCGCGACACTGCGCCATGGCTACCGCTTTTCCCCTGCGCATCGTTCCCCCTGCTACCGATTCGACGGTGCTGCCGCACAATATCGAGGCCGAGGCGGCGCTGCTCGGCGCGATGATGATCGATAACCGGCTGGTCGAGGACCTGCACAGCCAGCTCGGCAGCCAGCATTTTTTCGAGCCGCTGCACGGGCGCATCTACGACGCGATCTGGATGCTGGTCGAGCGCCGTATGGTGGCAACGCCGGTGACGCTGAAGCCGCTGTTCGACGCCGATCCCGAGCTGCAGGCGATCGGTGGCAGCGCCTATCTCGCCTCGCTCACCGAGCAGTCGGCGGCGCTGATCGCGGCGAAAGACTTCGCGCAGCAGATCTATGACCTCGCGCTACTGCGCGAGATGATCCGCGTCGGGCGCGATATGGCGAACGTCGCGTTCGATACTGCCAGCGGCCTGCCGCCGCTGCAGCAGATTGAGGATGCCGAGGCGGCGCTTTACGCCATCGCCGAGAAGGGCGAGGTGTCGGGGGCGACGCGGACCTTCGCCCAGGCCGCCAAGCTCGCCGTCGACATGGCCGACCGGGCGTATAAGTCGGGCGGGCACTTGTCGGGCTACACGACGGGCCTGACCGAAATGGACAAGAAGATCGGTGGGCTGCACAAGTCCGACCTGATCATCATCGCCGGGCGACCGGCGATGGGCAAGACCGCGCTCGCCACCAACATCGCGTTTGCTTGCGCGCAGCGCATGTTGCGCGACCGCGCCGACGGTGTCGATGCCAACAAGAGCAGCGGCGCGCCGGTGGCGTTCTTCAGCCTTGAAATGTCCGCCGACCAGCTGGCGACGCGCGTGCTCGCCGAGCAGTCGGGAATCAACTCTGAGTCGCTGCGCATGGGGCGCATCACGTCGCAGGAGTTCATGAACCTCGCGCGCGCCTCAGGGCAGCTGTCCGACCTGCCGCTGCTGATCGACGACACCCCGGCGCTGTCGATTGCGGCGCTGCGGACCCGGGCGCGGCGCTTGAAGCGCAAGCACGATGTCGGGCTGATCGTCGTCGACTATCTCCAGTTGCTGCAGGGCACCGCGAAGAACGCCAACGAGAACCGAGTGCAGGAGATCAGCGAGATCACCCGCGGGCTGAAGACGCTGGCGAAAGACCTCGGCGTGCCGGTACTGGCGCTGTCGCAGCTCAGCCGCGCGGTCGAGAACCGCGAGGACAAGCGTCCGGTGCTCAGCGACCTGCGCGAGTCGGGCACCATCGAACAGGACGCCGACATCGTACTGTTCGTCTACCGCGAGGAATATTACCACTCGTTGAAACAGCCCGATCAGGAGGATGTCGAGAAGTTCGCCAAGTGGCAGGAGCGCGCGCAGCGGCTGCACGGGCTCGCCGAGGTCATTGTCGCCAAGCAGCGGCATGGCTCGACCGGCACGATTCCGCTGACCTTCCACAAGATGACGACGAAGTTCAGCGACCGGGCGGAAGGGGAGTATCTGCCCGAGC
>JAYTHJ010000232.1:0-3534 GCA_043732725.1 Sphingomonadaceae bacterium
CTGGAAACGAGAACCGCAGCGCGCTATCATCGACCATGGCGGGCGTGGCACTTTCTGTCCGGATGAAAAGAACGGCGTCGACACCCATTATCTACATCAGATCAAAGAGTTAAGCTACGCTCGCCACCCCCAAACAGACCGTCCGGTGAATAATCCGGGCTAGGCCCCCCAACACACGAAATTTCCGATAGTCGCGGTCACGGCGGTATTGCTGTGAAACAGCCTTACCCTGCGGTCATGGCGTTCGACACGGCACGTGCCTTCAATGCGATTGACGCCGTGATTGGCGCAGATGCGGGACGTTCGTTACCACCTACCGGTCTTGCCATGCCACGCTGCACGACCGTCGGTGCGGGTCTATCCTTGACACTTAGTAATGATGGCAACCTTGCAATCCTTTACTATCGCCTCGAATTCAAGCGGATCGAAGGAGATACACTCAAAGATCAGTCGCGGGAGTGGTATCCTTATATGACCCAAATGCAGCCTTAGCCGCGTCAAAACCTGCTGATACGTTGCTCGGCGTCAGCATTACCGGAGGTAGCAGTGCGGAGCTTGCCAAGCGCGCGTGCCCACCGCACCATCGCAGCCATCTGCGGTATCGAGTCCGGCATTGGCATGAGATGCGCGGCATTATTCCCGTCACGAGTCTCGACAGCGAGGCGAACGGGCGTGGCGTTGCCGGCACCGGGCCCGAAGCAGACAGACAAGCTCGTCCCCAACCCCGGCCCGCCCCCACAACGACGGGACAGGGCGCAGTCACAGCACGATCGCCGGCACTGGCGAGCGGCCAAGCCGTCGACCAACAACACCGATCGCTCGAAAGGGTTCGAACTTCGAGCGAGCTTCGGGCCTCCGCCTCTCCACAATCCTTGTTGACGCATACGCCCGTCACAGCGCATCGGTCGGTGTCCAACCGAAGGTACTGCATGCCCGGACCGCTCGACGGCTTACGAATCATCGAGATAGCAGGCATCGGGCCGGGGCCGTTTGCCGGGATGATGCTTGCCGACCACGGGGCCGAGGTGATCCGCATCGAGCGGCCAGGGACACGCGTCGATGCCAAGGATCCGCTGCTGCGGTCGCGCCACGTCGTCGCCGTCGACCTCAAGGCGACCGAAGGCGTCGCGCTGGTGCGCGAGCTCGCCGCCGGCGCCGACGGTCTGTTCGAGGGCTTCCGCCCCGGCGTCATGGAGCGGCTCGGCCTCGGCCCAGAAGTGCTGCTCGGCGACAATCCGCGGCTGGTCTACGGGCGGATGACCGGCTGGGGCCAGTTTGGGCCCTACAGCGCGGCGGCGGGGCACGACATCAACTATATCGCGCTGGCGGGGGCGCTGCACGCGTTCGGCCGGGCGGGCGACAAGCCGACGCCGCCGATCAACCTGGTCGGCGATTTCGGCGGCGGCGGCATGATGCTGGCGTTTGGCATGGTCGCGGCGCTGCTGCACGCCAGCAAGACCGGCACCGGGCAGGTCATCGATGTCGCGATGACCGACGGTGCGGCGCTACTGATGAGCTTCGTCTGGGGGCTGCGCGGCAACGGGCATTGGAGCGGCGAGCGCGGCACCAACCTGCTCGATACCGGGGCGCATTTCTACGACACCTATGAAACAGCCGACGGCAAATGGTTGTCGATCGGCGCGATCGAGCCGCAATTCTACGCCGAGTTACGCCGGCTCACTGGATTGGCCGACGACCGCGACTTCGATCATCAGCACGACCGGGCAAGCTGGGGGCTGCTCAAGGCGAAGTTGACCGCGCTGTTCCTGACGCGCCGCCGCGACGACTGGTGCGCGCTGCTCGAGATAACCGACGCCTGCTTCGCGCCGGTGCTGAGCCTCGCCGAAGCCCCTGCGCACCCGCACAATGCCGCCCGCGGCACCTTTCTCGAAGCCGACGGCATCGTCCAGCCCGCGCCTGCACCGCGCTATTCGGTGAGCGAGACCCGGTCGCCGGTCATGGCGACGTCGGTCGACTCGTCCGCGGTGCTGACGCGGCTCGGACTGGATACCGAACGCATCGCCGCGCTAGCGGCCTGCGGCGCTATCCGTTAGCGGCGATCGGATTGACGACAAGACGGCAATCTTGCTTCGGACGACGCCATTGCTACTCGTCAACAGCGGAAAACCGGATAATCTCAGCAGCATCCTTGTAACGATGGAGAGCGCGATGGTCACCGCACCGCCGATGCCTCTGGCAGGGCTGACGGGCGCGCTGCAAGTCCGGGAGATCGGCATCGCCGATCTGCTCGCCTCGCTCCGGCAAAGCCTCGACGACTTCAAGCTGATGCCGACCTACCTCGTGTTACTGGCGCTGATCTATCCGGCGATCGGGCTGATCGCTGCGCGCGCCGCGCTCGGTCACGATGTCGTGCCATGGATCTTCCCGATGATCGCGGGTTTTGCGCACGTTGGGCCGCTTGCTGCGCTCGGTCTCTGCGAGCTCAGCCGGCGGCACGAGGCGGGGCTCGACACGCGTTGGACGCATGTCTTTAACGTGCTGCACGCGAAGTCGCTCGGCACCGTCATCGGCCTCGGCGCGATCCTTGCGGCGCTGTTCGCCGGCTGGCTGTGGAGCGCGCTCGAGATCCAGCAATAGGCGATGGGCCCGGGCGAGCGCGCCCGACCTGCCAACCTTCCTCGACAACGTGCTGACGACGCCGGGCGGGCATCTGATGATTGTCATCGGCAATCTCGCCGACCTCGGCTTCGCCGCGGTGACGCTAGCGATCGCGGCGATGTCGTTCCCGCTCGCGCTCGACCGCGAGGTGACGCTGTCGGTCGCGACCGCGACGTCTGTGCGCGTCGCGATCGCCAATCCGGTGGCGATGGCGATTTAGGGACTGATCGTCGTCGGCGGGCTGGTGCTCGGCGCGCTGCCCGCGTTCGTCGAGCTGGCGGTGGTCATGCCCATTCTAGGCCACGCGACATGGTATCTGTGCCGGCGCGCGGTCGTCCAAGCGCGGTTCCGCGGTGGTTTGAGCGCTGTGACGCGATGGTTTTAGCGGCCTCACCCTCTTGCTGCATCGGCACGCTGCGGGCGCACCCCCTTGTCGCAGCGGTATGCGATTACCCATCAGTGGCGGCGACGGCGTATCGGCCTGGGGCGTTCCAATACAGTCATCACGGGATCGACGTCTTCGCCGTTGACCACGACGCTGCCATCGGTGATCAGGACATCGTTCGCATTGAAGCTGGTGAAACCCCAATATGGCGCGGTCCGATCAGGCCTGCCGCGCTCGGCACAGGGCCGGCTTCCCCGGCGCAGAACCTCGGTCGCGATCTGCTCGCCAAGACGCAGCTATCGCGAATTATCCGAGCGCCAGTGGACGCCGCCCATCGACCGGCCGGTCGCCACATTGCAGGCGATCTTGTTGAGGTCACTTTCGACGGTAATGGCGTCGGCGTCGGTATCGGGCGTCAACTCACCAGCCGCAGTGGTGGTCGAAACTACGACCGGACAGTCGCTCGCGGGGGCGTTGCGGAACGGCCTTTTCGGTTTGCGGCTCGTCAACAACGGGGTCAGCGCGGTCTT
>JAYTHJ010000233.1:0-3533 GCA_043732725.1 Sphingomonadaceae bacterium
GGCGAAGACCACCGTTTCGAGCTCGAATATAACGATCCGCACGGCTTGCTCGTATTGATCGACATACCGTACCAGACTTCGGACAGCAGGTCCGGCGACGGCCCGAGCAACACTGGGCCGAGTAACAGTAGCAAGCTTTCCGACGGCAAATCGGGCGAGGCGTATCCAGGGGTGCAGAGCAGCGTGGCGGCCTAACCGGGCTGGCCGTTTGGGAAGCACGAGCGATGACAATCAGGACCATCTTAGTCGACGACGAGCGGCTGGCAATCCAGGGCCTCGAGCTACGGCTCGCGGCGTTCGACGATGTTGAGATCATCGAGCGCTGCATCAACGGCCGCGAGGCGATCCGCGCGATCAAGACGCACAAGCCCGACCTCGTATTTCTCGATATCCAGATGCCGAGCTTCGACGGCTTTTCGGTAGTCAGCGGCATTGCCGACATCGAGCCGCCGCTGTTCGTTTTCGTCACCGCTTACATCGAGCACGCGCTCAAGGCGTTCGAGGCCGAGGCCGTCGACTATCTGCTCAAGCCGGTCGAAGAAGACCGACTGGCAGCAACGATCGAACGCGTCCGCCTGCGGCTCGCCGAGAAGCGCGGCAGCGAGGAGAGCGGACGGCTGAAGGAAATCCTTGCCGAGGTCGCGCCCGACGCCGTCCCCTGCGATCTCGCCAACGGGCACGATGCGCCCGCCGCCAACCGCTTCGAGCGGGTCATCAACATCAAGGACCGCGGTCAGATCTTTCGCGTCGAGGTCGACCAGATCGAGCGCATCGACGCGGCGGGTGATTATATGTGCATCTACACCGCCGAGCAAACGCTGATCCTGCGCGAGACGATGAAGGACCTCGAGAAGCGGCTCGATCCGCGCCGCTTCCAGCGCATCCACCGTTCGACCATCGTCAACCTCGACAATATTAAGTCGGTCAAGCCGCACACCAACGGTGAGTGCTTCCTCGTACTCGGCTCGGGAACGCAGGTGAAAGTGAGCCGCAGCTATCGGGACGTCGTCGCGCGCTTCCTCTGAATATCCGGCAACGACGCATCCACGCCGAGTTAAGTCCGCGGGCATTATCTCCAGCATCGGCTCGCCACCGGGCCGCTGCTGAGGAGGACGACGATGCGTATTATGATAGCGGCGGTGCTGACCGTCGCGACGCTTGCGATGCCTGCGATCACTTCGGCACAGGATTATGATCACCGCGAACGGCAGCACGATCACCGCGACAGCGACCGGCATGATGGCGACCAGCGCGATTACCGGGAGGTGCGCCGCGAAGGTCGCGTCGACGCCGGGCGTTATTACGGCCCGCGCGGCTATATCTACCGCAGCTGGAATATCGGCAGTCATTTCCCGCGCGACTATTACGAGCAGCGCTTCTGGATCGGCAACCCGTACGCTTATCGGCTGCCGGTCGTCTACGGCGGGGCGCGCTGGGTCCGCTACGGCCCCGATGCGCTGCTGATCCGCTTGCGTGACGGGGCGGTACTCCGGGTCATCCCGAACCGCTTCTACTAGGCGGCGACCGCCGACAGCAGATAGTTGACCGACGTATCGCGGCCGAGGGCGAAGCCCGCCACCGGCCGCCATGTCAGCCCGGTCAGATCGGTGACCAGCAGGCTCGCGTCGGCCAGCGCCGCGGTCAATTCGGCGGGCGTCATGAACCGCCGCCAGTCGTGCGCGCCGCGCGGGATGTTGCGAACGACGCGCTCGGCCCCGACGATCAGCGTCGCGTACGACAGCGGCGTCCGGTTCGGCGTCGACATCACCAGCATGCCGCCGGGGGCCAGCAGACTCGTTAGCGCGGCGAGGAAGCTGGTGCGATCGGCGACATGCTCGATGACTTCGAGGCAGGTGATCAGGTCGAACTTCGCCCCGCTCGCCGCCAGTGCCTCGACCGAACCGCCGTGGTAATCGATCGCCAGCCCGCCCGCTTCGGAGTGCAGCCGAGCTACCGCGATATTGTCCGCCGCCGCGTCGAGCCCGGTGACGCTCGCTCCCATCCGCGCCAGTGGCTCGGTAACCAGCCCCGCTCCGCAGCCGACATCGAGCGCGCGCAAACCGTTCAGCGCATAACGGTCGTTCGCCGCGCGCCCGAATCGCGCCAGCGCCGCTGCCCGGATATAGCCCAGCCGCAGCGGATTGATCCGGTGCAGCATCGCCGATGACCCACGCGGGTTCCACCAGTCCGCCGCGAGCTTGCCGAAGAAATCGGCCTCGGCGGGGTTGATGCTGGGTGCCAACATCGCTGGCTCTATCGCCGAATTCATGGCGGGCTCCATCGGGCGGCTTCCTTGCGCTGACCCGCCCTTGTTTCTATCAAACCCGCGCGAGCCGCAACCGCGGCGCGCCGTCTCACAGGGACCACAGCCGCCTCCATGTCCCGCATCGTCATGAAATTCGGCGGCACCTCGATGGCCGGCAGCGAGCGCATTCGCGGCGCCGCCGCCCGCGTCGCACGGGAAGTCGCGGCCGGGCACGAAGTCGCCGTCGTCGTCTCGGCGATGGCGGGCGAGACCGACCGGCTGGTTGGCTTCTGCCGCGAAGCCTCGCCGCTTGCCGATCCGCATGAATACGACGTCGTTGTCGCGAGCGGCGAGCAGGTCACCGCCGGGCTGCTGGCGATCGCGCTGCAGGCGGCGGGCGTGCCGGCACGGTCGTGGCTCGGCTGGCAGTTACCGGTGCGCACCACCGACGCGCACAGCGCCGCGCGTATTCAGGATATCGACACCACGGCGGTACGCGCGGCGATGGCGGCGGGCAACGTCGCGGTGATGCCGGGCTTTCAGGGCATCAGCCCCGACGGGCGCGTCACCACGCTCGGCCGCGGCGGTTCGGACACCAGTGCGGTGGCGCTCGCGGCAGCGCTGAAGGCTGATCGCTGCGACATCTATACCGACGTTGACGGGGTCTATACCACCGATCCCCGGATCGTGCCAAAAGCGCGTAAGCTGACGCAGATCACCTATGAAGAGATGCTCGAACTTGCCTCGGTCGGGGCAAAGGTGCTGCAGACCCGCTCGGTCGAGCTGGCGATGAAGGAAAATGTGCGCATTCGCGTATTATCGAGCTTTACCGATGCGCCCGGGACGCTCGTGGTCGATGAGGACGAGATCGTGGAACAGGAACTGATCGCCGGTGTTGCTTATAATCGCAACGAGGCGAAGATCACCGTCGCCGGCGTCCCCGACCGGCCCGGCGTCGTCGCCGCGATCTTCGGCCCGCTGGCGGAAGCGAACGTCAACGTCGACATGATTGTCCAGAATATTGCTTATGTCGCGGGCACGACCGACGTCACCTTTACCGTGCCGCGTACCGAGCTCGCGTTGAGCCAGGACGTGCTGGCGCGGATGCAGGACTCGATCGGCTTCGTCGGCGTGCTGTCCGATCCGGCGGTGGCGAAAATCTCGGTCGTCGGCGTCGGCATGCGCAGCCACGCCGGTGTCGCGGTGACGATGTTCAAGGCGCTCGCCGACCGCGGCATCAATATTCAGGCGATCACGACGAGCGAGATCAAGATTAGTGTGCTGATCG
>JAYTHJ010000234.1:0-3525 GCA_043732725.1 Sphingomonadaceae bacterium
ACGGCGCGGGTGTACGGAACCGGCTGCGGCGCGTCAATTGACCCCGTCCCCGCTTCGCCGCAGACGGTATCCGCCTAGAAGCGCTTGCGGAAGGTCACCCCTGCAACCCGCCCGCGCGGGTCGAGATAGCCGGGCTGATAGCTGATCGGCACCGCGCCGGTGGCGTCGCGGACGCGGCGGATCGCACCGGTCAGGTTGCTCACCGCGAAGCTCAGCCGCGCGGCCTTGAGGAACGGCACCGCGGCGATCAGCTTGGGGCGGCCGTCGAAGCTGACGAACGCCTGGATGTTGAGCGTCAGCAGGCTGGCGAACGCCAGCGTGGCGGCGGCGGTGCTGCCGTCGACCATGCTGCCGCTGGTGAAATTGCCGCCGCCCCTGATTCCCAGCCCCCTGTCGAACCAGCCGCCTTCGAGTTCGACGCTGTGGCGCGGCGAGCCGCCGCCGGTTCCGATAGCGCTGCCGTTCAACAGATTGAGTACCGGCTGGCCGGGCGCGATCACGACCTGGTCCTCCAGCTTGACCGAATCGTAGAGCGACAAGTTCCAGCGCCCGCCGGCGTTGTCGTTGCGGCGGAAACCGCCGCCCGGTCGATCGCCGCCACCCTGCGCACGACCGCCGCCGCCGGGCCGTCCGCCGCCAGCTCCATCCGGCCGTGACGCCGGGTTGCCGAACTCCCGCGACAGGTTGAAGCCGACGCGTACGACCTCGCTGCGGGTTTCGGCGAAGTTGATCGGTCGGACATCGATCGAACCCAGCCGCCCGCCGGCATCGCGGACGACGCGCGCCGGATACGCCGCCTCGATCACCGGCGTCAGCGTCGGGAAGCCGGCGACCGGGTTAGTGCTGTGATTGTGGAAGTAATTCACGCTGACCGTGACGATCGACAGCTTAGGCGGTTGAAAGCTCAGCCCCAGCTTATAGTCGCGGCGCTTCTCGGACAGCAGCGCGCGGTTGCCGCCCGAGAGGCTGGTGACCAGCGCGTTCTCGCCGCGGCTGAAGTCATACACCGCGACGTTCGGCGTCGTAATCACCGGGTTGCCGAGCTGCTGCACCGACGGCTCGTTGTTGCTGTCGATGGTGCTGGCGAGGATCGTCATTCCGGGCTTGGGCGACCAGTTCAGCCCGTAGCCAAAGCTGACCAGCTGACCGAAGTCGGAGAGCTGGCGCAGTCCGAGATTACCGTTCAGCGTCAGATTGCCGAGCGCCGCCAGCACATCGTTCTTGCGGCTGGTCAGCGGCAGATCGAGATCGAGCTTGGCATTGCCCTCGCGGCGCGACAGGCTCGACGCGCTGACGATGTCGCCGCGATCGGTATCGGCGCGGTCGGTCGTGGTCGCGCCGCCGCCGCGCAGTGTCGCGCGCACCGGCCCGCCCGGGACCTTGAACAGCGGCCCCGAGGCGGTCGCGATGACCTCGCCGGTACCTGCCTCGTTACGCGCGCTGTTGGGCGGCAACCGGCCTGGCTGCAGCGGCCCGAACGGATTGACTGCGCCCGCGCTGACATGCGCCCGCAGCGCGGTCGTATCGATGCCAGCGTCGGTCGACGTCTTAACGAGACTGCGGTCGAAGGTACCGGTCACCGTCCACTGCCATTGGCGCAGGTCGCCGTCGAAGGTCAGCGCGCCGTGCAAGGTGTCCGAGCGCACGTCCCGGGTCAGCGCCGGGGCGAAGCCGCGCGATACCCCGACGATACCGCCGAACGGCGAGAACGGCTGCTCAGGCGCGACCGTTAGCAGCGTCGAAGGCAGCCCGAGCAGCGAACGGGCGAGGTTGAGCTCGTAAGTTGCGTTGACCGTCACCGACACCGTCGGGCTAAGCACGCGGTTGACCGTACCGTTGAGCTTGAGGTCGTCGGCGGCCCCGAGCAGCGTCCGGTAGCTGCCGATATTGGTCGACGCCGGCTGGTTCGCGGTGGCGACGAAGTCGGTGAGCGCCGGGGCGCGGCCGTTCGGCAACGCAGGCAGCGCGGCGATCGTCACCGGCGCGCCGACTAGCGCGTTCAGCCCCGCATCAATACTGCCGCCGCCGGGCAGGCCGAAGACGTTGCCGGTCAGCGACGCCGGTACGGTTTGCGTGCGCTCGACGATATTGCGCTGGTCCTCGTGCACCGGTGTGTCGTGCTTGTATTCGGCACTGAGGTTGAACCGGCCTTGCTTACCGACCTTCGTGTATGTCGCCTCGTTCTCGCCCTCGAACCGCGCGCCCGCGGTCGAGGCATTGAGCTTGCCCAGTGCAGTCTTGGCGCGAAAGTTGTCCTTGAGGATGAAATTTACGACGCGCTGATCGGCGCTGTAGCCAAACTTGAGCGCGACCTCCTCGGGCAGAATCTGGACGCGCTCGATCGCTTCGGTCGGCAGTTCGCGGATTTCGGCGAAGCCGGCAATTCGCCGCCCGTTGAGCAGCACCACCGGCGCGCCGCTGCCACGCCCCCGGCCGGTTCCGGTCTCCGGCGCGAGCGCGGCGAGCAGCTCGGCAACCGTCGCCGCGCCGTAGCTCGCGACGGCCGTTTCGCCCAGCTCGATCTCGGGCGGGATGTCGCCCTTGACCGCGCCGCGCATTTGCGGCGCCGTGACGACGATTTCGGGATCCCGCGAGGCGAGCGGAACCGGCGGCGCGGATGGTGCAGCTGACACGGCGACCGGTAGCGCCAGCAGCAGCGCGCCCGCGGTTCGACCAGTAAATCCGGTCAGTCGTGCCGCTGCGCTGCCAGCCTGTCGCGAAACTTTCATCGTCGTAATATTTCGCTTTCGGAGAGTGCCCGCCCGATACCATCCTTCCGGGAGTGGGTTGGGCAAGGGCTCCCTTGCTACGGCCCGAGGCAGGAGTAAGCAGTAAGCGTCTCCGCCTAGCCCTCTCCCGTAAGCACGTGAGCGCGCGGAGAAGTCACCGCATAGCCAGCCTGTTTCAGCCGTGCAAACCATATTCTTTCGAAACGTTAGCCGAAACTGATCGCGCCAGCATCCAAATGATCGGTTAACCAGAAATGACCACATACGATATTAGAAGCCCGTAAACGATCTGGAACTTCCGAAACTCAATTGCTCGTACCAGGTTACTGTGATAATTTTATTGCGATAACTCGATGCCAAAAAGACACCGATCACGCACTGGAGGTTCCTTCCAATAGATCGCGCAAGCTGGCGGGATTGCAAACTAATCATCCTTTGCCCAGCGAACCTTGAAGGCCACAGAAGGGTCGTCCGAGCCCGCTGTGTTAGTGCTGGAATGGGACAGTCCGGGAAGCCTGAACCGCTCACGATGGCGATCGGGGCTAAAAGCTTCGAACCTTTGGCTCCTGCCTTTCGAAGACGCCGCAAAAGCGATATTGAGGGGTCTTGTTGAGAATGGCTAGAAGGAGGCCGGAAGCCGACCGGTTGCTTTCGGGTTCGGCAGGCGGATAGTCGCCTTTGATACAGATAGGCCTCTCAATTGTTTAAATCGCTGATCTTAGATGGAACTCGCCCAAGTCAAGAACACCAGAAAGCAATAAGCAATCAGGGTTAGCGCCTGTGCTTGCGTCAGTCG
>JAYTHJ010000235.1:0-3518 GCA_043732725.1 Sphingomonadaceae bacterium
GAAGAAATGAAGCTCGCCGCCGCCAATGCGCTGGCCGAATTGGCGCGGGAGCAGGTTCCCGACGAGGTCGCAGCCGCTTACGGCGGCAAGGCGCGCAACTTCGGGCCGGAGTATATCATCCCGGCGCCTTTCGACCCGCGGCTGATCGAGGCTATTCCCGTGGCGGTCGCCAAGGCGGCGATGGCGAGCGGCATCGCCAAGAAGCCGTTCTTCGACGAGGCTGCTTACCGCCACGAGCTGCGCAGCCGCCTCAATCCGACGAACGCCGTGCTGGCGGGCAGTTTCGAGGCGGCGCGCGCCAGACCACGCCGGATGGTATTTGCCGAGGGCGAGCAAGAGGTCGTGCTGCGCGCCGCGGTGTCTTACAAGTCGAGTGGCTACGGCGAGCCGATCCTGATCGGCCGCGACGAGCCGGTGCGCGACGGGCTGACGCGGATCGGGGCCGATCCCGACGCGTACGAGATCCACAATAGCGCCAATTCAACCCTCGTGCCGCGCATGGTCGAAATGCTCTACGCGCGGCTGCAACGCCGCGGCGTGCTGCTCCGTGACGCGCAGCGGCTGGTCAACCACGAGCGCAACGTCTTTGGCGCGCTGATGCTCGAGCTGGGCGAGGCCGACGGCATGATCACGGGGCTGACGCGCAACTTCGCCGAAACCTTCCGGCAGCTGCGCTATGCGCTCGACCCGGCGGCGGGGCACACGCCGTTCGGCATCCATATGTACGTCGGCCGCAGCGACACGATCTTCATCGCCGACACCACCGTCCACGAACGCCCGACCGCGATCCAGATGGCCGATATCGCCGAGCAGACCGCCGGCGTCGCGCGCCGCCTCGGCATCGAGCCGCGCGTCGCGTTCCTGAGCTATTCGAACTTCGGCAACCCGCCGGGCGAGTTTCTCGGGCCGATGCGCGCCGCGATCCAGCTGCTCGACGAGCGCCGCGCCGGCTTCGAATATGAGGGCGAGATGTCGGCCGATGTGGCACTCAACCCGCGGATGGCGAGCCGCTATCCTTTCGCGCGGCTGTCAGCGGCGGCCAACATCCTGATCATGCCGGGACTACAGTCGGCGAACATCTCGGCGAAGCTGCTCAAGGAACTCGGCGGCGGCAAGATGATCGGGCCGCTGCTCATGGGCATGTCGAAGCCGGTGCAGATCGCGCCGATGACCAGCAGCGCCAGCGACCTCGTGACGATGGCGGTGCTGGCGGCGTCGGGGGTGGTACTGTGAGAGTGTCGCACCGAGCCTGCCGGAAGATTGCTGAATGACGCGGCCTGCGGTCTTCCTGATCCACGGAATGTGGGCGACACCGGCAACTTTTGCCGGACTGCGCTTAGAGCTCGAAACCGCTGGTCATGCCACTTATGCTCCCGCGTTGCCGTTTCACGATCGCAGTCCCGACGCCCCGCCGCCACCTGAACTCGGGCGGCTGGGAATTGCCGACTACGTCGACTTCCTTGTCGCCGAGGTCGCCAAGCTGCCCGAGGTACCGGTCATCGCCGGGCATTCGATGGGGGGCCTGCTGGCGCAGCTGGTCGCCGCGCGCGTCCAGCCGCCGGGGCTGATGCTGTTCGCGCCCGCCGCCACGGCGACGACTAACATCCCGGCGTGGGGTCCGGTGCGGACGATGGCGCGCGTCACCACCCGCGGCAGCTGGTGGAAGTCGCCGACCAAGATTGATGCCGATCACGCCCGCTGGGGCATCTTCAACGAAGTCCCGCCCGCGGTCGCCGATGCCGAGATTGCCGGGCTGGTGTGGGATTCAGGCCGCGTGCTGTTGGAAATGGGGCTGCCGTGGCTCGCCCGGACGAGGTCGACGCAGGTCGACTACACCCGGTTGAAGTGCCCGGCGCTGGTCATCGTCGGCGACCGCGACCGCATCACCCCCGCCGGGATCGCGCGCTCGACCGCGCGGCAACTCAACGGTCCGGTCGACTATCACGAGCTGCCGGGCGTCGGCCACTGGCTATGGTGGCGCAGCGTTGGCGAGCGCATCGCGGGTCTGGCCGAGCCTTGGCTGGCGGCGATGCCTGACGCTGTGGGATCGACGTCGCCGACAACAGCATAGCTGTAACGTAATCGGCTGAATATTGAAAAGGTTAGGGCTTACGACGGCGATGGTCGCTGAAGGCAGTGGCGTTCGCCAACAACGACATGGCCGTCGTGGCGCGGACCTTCGGTGGCAAGCTGACCGGCTGCCTCGGCTTCGCTATTTACCACATTGACGTCCGCGCCGGCACCCAGACCTGCCTGCCGACGCTGGCGACCTTCGCCGGCCAGGACGCGACGCCCGGCCGGACCACCGCCGGCGATCCGGGGCAGAAGTTCTTCTGGAAGGATGCCTGCGCCAAGCGCGGTGGTCCCCGGCGGCGTCAGTCCGGCCGTCGGCCCGCACGCGGTCGCTCATCCGCGAGAGCACGCTGCAACACCGGCGAGCCACGCCCCGAAGCTGGCGCGTAAGACAGCGCCGCAAAGGTGGGTGGGGTTTATCCGAAAAACGCAATTTCGGTTTTATCCTCCGCCGACTGCGATATATGCCACGCTATGATCAGGATCCGTCTCGGACTCATCGGACTTGGCAAAATCGCGCGCGATTCGCACCTGCCCGCTATCGCCAAGACCCCGGCGTTCACGCTGACAGCGGTGGCGACGCCGAGCGGCAGCGGCGATGCGATCCCCGACATTCAGAGCTTCACTGACTATAAGGAGATGCTCGCGGCGCATGTCATCGATGCGGTTGCGGTGTGCACCCCGACGCAGTTCCATTATGCCATCGCCCGCGATTGCCTGCGCGCCGGGGTCGATGTGCTGCTCGAAAAGCCGCCGACTCCCTCACTGACAGCATTCGAGGAGTTGATCGTCGAGGCGGCAGCGATGAAGCGCGTGCTGTTCGCGTCGTGGCACTCGCGCTTTGCCGCTGGAGTCGAGACGGCGCGCGCGGCACTGGCGGGTAAGACTGTGACCGCGCTCGACATTACCTGGCACGAAGACGTCCGGCACTGGCACCCGGGGCAGGACTGGATATGGACGGCGGGCGGTTTCGGAGTGCTCGATCCGGGGGTCAACGCGCTGTCGATCGCGACTCGCGTTCTGTCGATGCCGCTGATCCTCGACCATGCCGAGCTCGATATCCCGGCCGGTTTCCAGTCGCCGATCACCGCGCGGCTCGGCTGGTCCGAACTCGGCGGCGGGGCTGACTTTGACTGGCGCGGACGGGCGCCGCAATCGTGGACGATCGGCGTGACGTGCAGCGATGCGCCGCCGGTGGTGCTGACCGACGGTGGCATGACATTGAGCATCGGCGGCGCGAACGTGCCCGTCGCGCCGCAGGTCGAGTATGAGGGCGCGTACGCGCATTTCGCGACATTGCTCGCCAGCCGCACCAGCGACGCCGACGCCGCGCCGCTGCGGCTGGCGGCGGACGCTTTCCTGATCGGCTCGCGCAAGACGGTCGACGCATTCACGCCTTAAGAGCATGCGGGTCGCTTGCGGGCTGACCATGACACGTCGGGCGA
>JAYTHJ010000236.1:0-3514 GCA_043732725.1 Sphingomonadaceae bacterium
GGGCGTTGCCTGGGGAAGCAGCGCCGGCTGCCTCTTCTGCGCTGTCGGCGCCTTCTTCCGGCCAGGCTATGTCAACGCGATCGTCCAAGCGTGGCTGCCTGCGCTTGATGGCATGGTTCCGGCGCTCGAACGCGGTGCCCGCGTCGCCGATATCGGGTGCGGTGTCGGTTTCTCGACCTTGTTGATGGCTCGGGCTTTCCCGAACAGCCACTTTGTCGGCTATGATTTCCACGGTCCTTCAATCGAGCAGGCCAGTGCACATGCGGCCGCGCATGGAATGGCGGACCGCGTGTGTTTCGAGACCGTTGCTGCCAAGGACATCGCCGACAAGGAGTTCGATCTGGTCACGATGTTCGACTGCCTGCACGACATGGGGGACCCGCGTGGCTGCGCCAAGTATGTTCGCACCTTGCTGAAGCCCGAGGGTCGCTGGATGCTGGTGGAACCGATCGCTGCCGACGCGCCGAACGCAAATGTCGGAAACCCGGTCAGCCGTCTCTACTGCAACGCGTCGACGATGATCTGCGTGCCGACGTCGTTGGCTCAGGAGGTCGGCGAAGCGCTCGGGCCCCAAGCCGGAGAAGCCAAGCTCTCTGCAATCCCATCGGATGCTGGCTTCAGTAGAGTGCGGCGAGCAGCCGAAGGACCATTCAATATGATTTTGGAGGCACGGCCGTAGCGCGCATGGCTCCGCTGGCGGTACGCGGCGGCGGAGCCTCCTACACTTTTGGCTACCTGCCGCAGACCGCAGGCCATGTATTGCTCGACCTCGGCGGCCTCGACCGCATCGTCACGATCGAGGCCGTCGCGGCCAAGGTCGTGGCCGAACTGCGACCTTCCGCCGACAGCGCTGCGAGCTTATTGATTTCACGCGCTTGAGACGCCGCTTGCACGCCGCGAGCGGTGCAGAAACCGAGATGAAAAACGTCCCAAACACGTTTCCCTGAAACGGTCATAGTACGGTGTCGACCAATACCACAAGCAGCGACTGACTCAACAAATACAGCAATATGGCAGCCGGACCGCAATTGGGCCGGAAGCAGCCAAGCGACGCCCGATCGCGTATGCGATTGAGATAGCAATGAATTGGATCGCTCGATGTTGTAGTGGTTGGCCGTGCCCGCGACACCCTCGCGGGAACGGCCGCGTTGACTCCGCGCTTGCGTGTAATTGTTCAAGGGACCAATTCGGTCGGGACCCGGATAGGAGATATCGCGTGACGGATGCTATTGACTACACGCCCCCAAAGATCTGGACTTGGGACAAGGAAAGCGGCGGCCGCTTCGCGAGCATCAATCGCCCGATCGCCGGGCCGACGCACGACAAGGATCTCCCCGTCGGCAAGCACCCGTTCCAGCTCTATTCACTGGCAACACCGAACGGCGTGAAGGTCACGGTGATGCTCGAGGAACTGCTCGCCGCAGGACACACGGGCGCGGAATACGACGCTTGGCTGATCAAGATCATGGACGGCGACCAGTTCGGCAGCGGCTTCGTCGATGCCAATCCCAATTCGAAAATCCCCGCGTTGATCGACCACGGCGTGGCAGAGCCGATCCGCGTGTTCGAGTCGGGATCGATACTGTTCTATCTCGCAGAAAAGTTCGGCGCGTTCCTGCCCACCGATCCGGCGAAGCGCGCCGAAGTCATGTCATGGCTTTTCTGGCAGATGGGTGCGGGACCGCTGCTTGGCGGTGGGTTCGGGCATTTCTACGCCTATGCTCCGACGAAGATCGAGTATGCCGTTGACCGCTTTGCCATGGAGGTGAAGCGCCAGCTCGACGTTCTCGACCGCCGGCTCGCAGGCAATGAATTTCTCGGCGGCGCGGACTATACGATTGCTGATATGGCGATTTGGCCATGGTACGGAGCGCTGGTGAAAGGTCTGATCTACGACGCGGGCGAGTTCCTGCAGGTGCAGGAGTACAAGAACGTCAAAAGATGGACAGACCAGATCGGCGCTCGCCCCGCGGTGAAGCGCGGACGGATGGTCAATCGCGTGATGGGCGATCCCGCGAGCCAGCTTCACGAACGCCACGACGCAAGCGACTTCGCAACGAAGACGCAGGATAAACTCGAGCCCGCCGCCCCCGCCGATTCAAAGGCATGAGGTCTGGCGATCCGTGCTCAACGACCGCAGACGCCACGCTTACAATTCGGTAAAACTCGCTTTCAGACAGGAGAAAGAAAACGGGGGATTTCACTTTTTATATGCCCTGTGAGTGGTCAAACTAGGCGCGCTTGACATGCATTCCGTACGTGGCGGCCAATCTTCTACCGACACATTCTTTAGCACGTCCAACTGCTGCCCCAGCAGTGGCGGCAACGCTACTTTGAAAATGCAACCCGTTGGATCAGTGACCGAAGGCCAACAATGGTCGCGCTCCGAATCCACTCACGTAGTCATGTATGACGCGAAGGCTTCGGTCCAATCGGGATGCCAGCGCGACAGGGCCGGGCGGTTTTCAATCACGTCGCCGGCCGCCCAGGCGACCCGCTTTCCGTCCTGCTCGATTGTAGTCTCATTGTCGGGACACAGAATGTAGAAGTCGCCGACCGCGACCCGCTCCATCATCAGGGCGACGACTTGGTCGGGCGACCATGCCCCCGGCGGCTTAACGATCGGGCGCCCGCGCGTCATTCCGGTGTGGGTGAAGCCAGGGATCAGCAGGTGCGCGGTGACGCGGTTACCGACGCGCTCTCGCAGCGAATAGGCCAGCCCCTCGGTCAGCGCCTTCACGCCCGCCTTGCTGACGTTATAGGCGGTGTTCCCCGGCGGTTGGGTAATCCCCTGCTTCGATCCGGTGTTGATGACGAGGCCCGGACCGCCGTGATCGAGCATGTCTGGAACGAAACCCTGAATGCCGTGCAGCACGCCCATCAGGTTAACCCCGATGACTGCCTCCCACGCTGCAGAACCGGCGAATACGTCACCGCCCGATCCGACGCCCGCGTTGTTCATCAGTACCGAGACCGAGCCGTGGCGTTCGACGATCGTCCTGGCGATGCTGTCCACGGCTGAACGATCGGCAACGTCGACGGCGACGGCGACCGCTCCGTCGATCGATGCCGCCGCATCTTCGAGTACAGTACCCGGGCGGTCGACGAGGACGACGCGCATGTCTGCGGCGGCGAACGCCCGTGCTGCTGCCAGCCCGATCCCGCTGGCAGCACCGGTCACGATTGCAAGATTGCCCGGCGCGACCGCCGCGAAAGACGCCGTGCTCATCGGTCGATCGCCGCCATCGACGCCTCCGGATAGCGCATGCCCGTCGCCGTACCGGGCGGGAGGACGTCGTCGATCCGTCGCAGGTCGGCTTGATCGAGCGTGACCGTCAGCGCTCCAAGATTGTCCTCGAGATGTTTTCGCCGCTTTGTACCGGGAATAGGCACAATCTCCCCGCCCTGCGCGAGAACCCATGCGAGGGCCAGCTGGGCGGGCGTGCACGCCTTGTCGGCTGCGATGGCTTGGACCGCCTCGAGCAGATCGAGATTCTTGGCGAAGGCCGCTCCT
>JAYTHJ010000237.1:0-3495 GCA_043732725.1 Sphingomonadaceae bacterium
GGAGGGCTGCCGGGCGGAGAGCAATCTCCGCCCGGCTTTCGTTGCGATCGGGTTCGATCACAACGAAATAAGGACTAAGGAGAACTCGGCAGCGGAGACGGGATATGGCAGCGATCGACGAGTGGGCAACGCAGCTCGGCCGCAGTCCGGTGTTCGGGACGCTGTCGCTGGCGGCGCGGCAGCGGCTCGCCGGCGCGGGCACGCCGCTCAAGCTGGCGCACGGCGAGCGGCTGTTCGCGGCGGGCGATCCCGGCGACGCCGCCTTCCTGCTGCTCAGCGGCGAGCTCGAAGTCGCGCTCAGCCGCGCCGATGGCACCGAGACGTGGCTAGCGCAGCTCAAGCCAGGCACGGTGACCGGCGAGCTCGCGGTCATCGACGGCGGCTCGCGCTCAGCCGACGTCAGCGCGACCCGCAGCGCGCAGCTGCTGCGGCTCGGGCGCGCCGCCGTGCTCGAAGCGCTGACCACCGAACCGGCGGCAGCGCTGCAGCTGCTCGCGCTCCTCGTCGACCGGCTGCGCGCGGCAAATGCGTTGGTCGAAGCGTCGACGTCGCTCGGCCTCGGGGCGCGGCTGGCGCGGCTGCTGCTCAAGGCCGAGCACCGTGAGACCCGCAGCCAATCCGAGCTGGCGCGATTGACCGCCGCGACGCGCGAAACGGTCAACCGCAAGCTGGCGACCTGGCGCGCGGCGGCGTGGATCGACATCACCCCGCGCGGCATCAAGGTCACCGACCGCGCCGCGCTCGGCCGCGAAGCCTACCTCGAGTAAGGCGGCCGCTGCTGGCGCTCGACCCGCGATCGAGCTGCACAATCGATGCCGGCAGCAGCAGCTGTTGCAGTGCGGTAACACCTTTATCTTGTTTTATTAGCTTCATGCATCGCTACGGCGGGAAGCTGGTTGAAGGCGGTATGGCCGTGTACCGCCATCTTGGAGGAGTTGCCTTATGTCGCGTAAACTTAACTATTTAGGCGCCGGTGTTGTGACTGCCGGGATGTTCGCCGGTGCCGCCCATGCCGTCGTCTTCCCGCATAATGATGCGCCGGGAGCCGCCACGGTTAACCAGCGAGCGGTCGCGCGAGCGCTCGATTTCCCGACCGCGCCGCCATCGGCCGCGCTCGTTGGCGTTTACGCCGGACTCGATGCGGTCGGCACCGGGGGTACTGGCGCGGCGCTGGCGCAGTTCACCCCCGGCAGCTATTCGCTGTTGCCTGAGCTGACGCTGCGAACCACGATCTTCGAGGAATCGACGATCCTGAGCTACCTGCGCGACTTCCGCGCCGGCGGTACCGGCGTTGACGGCACCGCGGGCATCGCCAAGCCCGGCAGCCGCGGGCTCGGCTCGTTCCTTGTCGCCAGCGGCCGTACCGGTTTTTATGACCCGCGCGGCGACCGCGGTGAAGTCGACTATAAGGCCGCGAGCGTCCAAGGCGGCATCGACAAGCGCTTTGGCGCGCGCTCGCTAATCGGTGTTACCGCCGGCTTCGATCAGGCCGACGTCCGGCTGACCCCGAACGAGCGGACCAGCAGCATCCGCAGCTGGTTCGGCGGCGGCTACGGCACCGTCGGCGTCGGGCCGCTGTACGTCGACCTGTTCGGGACTTACGGCGAGGCGACGTACGACTTGCGCCGTAACATCCAGTTCGGCACCACCGCGCTCGATTACTACGCCGGGACGCACAGCCGCACCTTCCTCGCGGGCGGCACCACCGGGCTCAGCTTCCAATACCACGGGGTCGAGTTCGAGCCGTTCGCCGGCGTCCGTTACGCCAACCTGCGGATCAACGGCTTCAACGAGGGCAGCAGTATCGGCGCGTTGTCGATCGGGCGCGACAAGTACACCTCGCTGCTGAGCAGCGCCGGTATCCGCGCGGGCAGTACGATCAACTTCGACGGCGCAACGATCCGTCCCGAAGTTCGTGGCGCGTGGCGGCACGAGTTTCGCAACGACGGCGCGCGGGCGTTCGGCTACGGCCTCAACGGCGACACTGGCACGACGCAGACGCTGATCTTTTCGCCGACGGAGCTCGGCCGTGATTATGCGACGGTCGGCGGCGGCTTCACGATCAGCGGCAAGGCGAGCCCGATCTCGCTGGTCGTCGGCTATAACGGCGAGTTCGGCAACGGCCGCCACATCAACGGCGTCACCGGCGGTTTCCGCCTGACGTTCTAGGGCGTTCGCGTCCGAAAGCGGGCCGGAGTAAGCGCTCCGGCCCATTTCCAAGCCGCCGCCGACTGCTTACATGAGCGGCATGGCCACCCTCCCCGAAGCGTCATCCGCCGCCAAGCCGACGATATCCGCGCCGCCCAAGCTCGCGAGGCTCGCGCTACTGTGGCAATTCGCGAGGCGATACCCGGCGCAGATCGCCGCTGCGCTGACCGCGCTGTCGCTCGCCGCGGCGGGCAATCTGATCATTCCGCTCGGCTTCAAGCGCATCGTCGACCACGGCTTCCATGCCGGCAGCGATCCGAAGTCGATCGCGCCCTACTTTATCGGCATGCTGGTGATCGTACTGCTGCTCGGCATCTGCACCGCCTTCCGCTATTATTATGTCAGCTGGATCGGCGAACGCGTCGTCGCCGACCTGCGCCGCGCCGTGCAACGTCATCTGCTCACCCTCGACCCCGCGTTCTTCGAGGAGAACCGCCCGTCAGAGATCGCCTCGCGGCTGACGTCAGACACCGCGATCATCGAGCAGGTCGTCTCGAGTTCGGCGTCGATAGCACTGCGCAACTTGTTCACCGGCGTCGGCGCGGCGGTGCTGATGGCGCAGCAAAGCCTCAAGCTTACCGGCATAATGGTGCTGGTCATCCCGCTGACCGTGCTGCCGATCCTGCTGCTCGGGCGGCGCGTCAAGACGCTGTCGCGGTCGAGTCAGGACAATATCGCGCAGGTCGGGACGATCGTCGCCGAGGTACTCGGCGCGATCAAGGTGGTGCAGGCGTTCACCCAGGAAGCCCGCGAGGCGACTCGCTTTGGAAATGCCGTCGAGGCGACCTTCGCCGCCGCCAAGCGACGTATATTGACCCGCGCCGGCATGACCGCGCTTGCCATCACGCTGCTGTTCGGTGCGATCGTGCTAATCCTGTGGGAGGGCGCGATCGACGTCATGGCCGGGCGCATGACCGGTGGCGCGATCACCGCCTTCGTACTCTACGCCGCTTATCTTGCGGGTGCGTTCGGCTCGCTGACCGAGGTCTACGGCGATTTCATGCGCGCCGCCGGGGCCAGCGGCCGCCTGCAGGAACTGCTCGTCGCGACGCCTGGCATCGCCGCCCCGGTGCACCCCGTCGCGCTGCCCGCCCCGGCGCGCGGAGCGCTGCGGCTCGACCACGTCACCTTCCACTATCCGACCAAGCCCGATGCGGCCGCGGTCATCGACTTCAGCCTCGACATCCGCCCCGGCGAGACCGTCGCGCTCGTCGGCCCGTCGGGCGCGGGCAAGTCGACGTTGTTCCAGCTTGTCCAGCGCTTCTACGACCCGCAGTCGGGCGTCAT
>JAYTHJ010000238.1:0-3490 GCA_043732725.1 Sphingomonadaceae bacterium
AAGGACGCCGGCATTCCGCTCGGGCTGTTCTACATCGCCTTCGGGGCGTTCATCATCGCGGGGTTCGGCAATGCGGTGAACCTCACCGACGGACTTGACGGGCTGGCGACGATGCCTGTGGTAATCGCGGCGTTGAGCTTGGGCGTGATCGCCTATGTCGCAGGCAACATCAAGTTCGCCGACTATCTCGGCATCCATTATGTGCCGGGCGCGGGCGAGCTGGCGGTGTTCGTCGGCGCTTTGATCGGCGGCTGCCTCGGCTTCCTGTGGTTTAACGCGCCGCCGGCCGCGGTGTTCATGGGCGATACCGGCAGCCTCGCGCTCGGGGGCGCGCTCGGCACGATCGCGGTGGTGACCAATCACGAGATCGTGCTGGTTCTGATCGGCGGGCTGTTCGTGCTGGAGACGGTCAGCGTCATCGTTCAGGTGATCAGCTTCAAAACCACCGGCAAGCGCGTTTTCAAGATGGCCCCGCTCCACCATCATTTCGAGCATCTCGGCTGGAGCGAATCGACCGTGGTGATCCGCTTCTGGATTGTCTCGTTCATGCTGGCGCTGGCGGGACTGGCGACGTTGAAGCTGCGGTGATCACGGCGCGCGCCTTCGCGGGGAAGCGCTACGGCATCTACGGCCTCGCGCGCAGCGGCTCGGCCTGCGTTGCGGCGCTGACCGCGAGCGGTGCGCAGGTGTTTGCATGGGATGACGGCGAGGCCGCGCGCGCCGGCTTCGACGGTCCGCTGACCGATCTCAACGGCTTCGACCTCGCCACCATCGATGCGCTCGTCGTCTCGCCCGGTGTGCCCCACAGCGCACCGCTGTTCGTCGCTGCTAAAGCCGCAGACATCCCCGTCATCGGCGACATCGAGCTGTTCGCGCAGTCCCGCCCCGAGCTGCCGCCGCATAAAGTGGTCGGCATCACTGGTACCAACGGCAAGTCGACGACGACGGCGCTGATCCACCATGTCTTGCAGACCGCAGGCGTGCCGTCGCTGATGGGCGGCAACATCGGGCTGCCGATCTTGGCACAGCAGCCGCTTCCGGACGGCGGCGTGTATGTGCTCGAACTGTCGTCGTACCAGCTTGAGATTACCGAGACGCTCAATTGCGACGTGGCCGTGCTGCTCAACATTACTCCGGACCATCTCGATCGACATGGCACGATGGCGGCGTATATCGCGGCAAAGCGACGGCTATTCGATATGCAGACTGCGGCAGATACCGCCGTGATCGCCGTCGACGACCGTTATTGCCGTGACCTCGCCGCAACGGCAGTTGCCAGCGTCGTCCCGGTTTCAGCAGCGCGGATCGTCGACGACGGCGTCAGCATTGTCGAACATGTGGCGTGGATCGGCACTACTTCCCTTGCTCAAGCCGAGCATTGGGCGACGCTGCAGGGACCGCATAACGCCCAGAACGCCGCTGCGGCGATCGCCGTATGCCGTGCGCTCGGGGTGCCAAACGAGGTGATCATCGGCGGTCTCGCCACTTATCCTGGCCTGCCGCACCGGATGCAGCGGGTGCGCGAGACTGGTGGCGTCCTATACGTCAACGACAGTAAGGCGACCAACGCCGACTCAGCTGCCCCTGCGCTCGCTGCGTTCCCGCGTATCCACTGGATTGCCGGTGGCTTGGCGAAGACCGATGAACTCGACGCATGCCTGCCGCAGCTTGGTCATGTTCGTGAAGTGTACCTGATCGGCGACGCCGCGCCGCTGTTCGGACGTCTTCTATCGGGTAAAGTCTCTGCGCACGAGTCTGGCACGCTCGACGTCGCCGTCGGCCAAGCCGCCGCCGCCGCGCAGCCCGGCGACACCGTGCTGCTGTCGCCTGCCTGCGCCTCGTTCGATCAGTTCACCGACTACGAAGCTCGTGGTCGCGCCTTTATCGAGCTTGTGGAGGCGCTGCCATGAAGACGCTGTCGCGGAACAGCCAGTCGGCGGTCGGGCGCTGGTTTTGGACGATCGACAGGCTGCTGCTGACCTTGGTGCTGGTACTGATCGGCTTTGGCGTCATCGCCGTCGCGGCGGCCTCGCCCGCTGCCGCGCATCGCTATTCCGGTGCCTCGCTGCACATCGACGACCTGCATTATCTCAAGCGTCAGCTGTTGTGGGTCGCTGCGGGCGTGCCGGTGATGCTCGGCGTCTCGATGCTGCCACCGGTGTGGGCGAAGCGGCTGGCGATCGGCGGTACCGGGCTGTTCCTGCTGGCGCTGTTCGCAGTGCCGTTCATCGGCGTCGAGACCAACGGCGCGGTGCGCTGGATTGCACTGCCGGGCTTCCAGTTCCAGCCGTCGGAGTTCCTGAAGCCGGTGTTCATCGTCACCACGGCGTGGTTGCTCGCGGTGCGCTTCGAGGACGCGACGGTGCCGGTGATGCCGCTGTCGTTCGGGCTGCTGCTGGTGGTCAGTGCGTTGCTGGTCAAGCAGCCCGACTTTGGTCAGGCAGTGCTATTTTTCGCGGTATGGATGTGTCAGGCGATGCTCGCGGGAATGAGCGTTACCGTCGTCGCCGCGCTGATCGGCATCGCGGCGGGCGGCATGGGGCTGGCGTATTTGACCTCGGATCACGTCGCGCTGCGGATCGATCATTTCATCAAGGGCACCGGCGACACCTTCCAGATCGACCGGGCGCTCGATTGCTTCATGTCGGGCGGGTTATTCGGCGCGGGACCGGGCGAGGGCCAGATGAAGTTCCGACTGCCCGAGGCGCATACCGATTACATCTTCTCGGTGATCGGCGAGGAGTTCGGCGCGATCGCCTGCTTCATGGTGGCGCTGCTATATCTGGCGATCGTCGTGCGGGTGCTGATACGGCTGCTCGACGAGGAGGAGCCGTTCGTGTTTCTAGCCGGGGCCGGGCTGGTCGCGCAGTTCGGCTTGCAGGCGGCGATCAACATGGCGGTCAATCTCAAGTTGCTGCCGTCGAAGGGTATGACGCTGCCGTTCATCAGCCACGGCGGCTCGTCGTTCCTCGCGCTCTCGATCGGCATGGGGCTGCTGCTCGCGCTGACCCGGCGCAATCCGTATCTGAAGGTATCGCCTTATGCGCTGCGGGCGCGGACCGCGTGAGTCTGTTCGTCATCGCGGCCGGCGGCACCGGCGGGCACATGGTTCCCGCGTCGGTGCTGGCGGGTGAGCTGATCGCGCGCGGCCACCGCGTCGTGCTGATGAGCGACGCGCGCGGGCTACGGTTTCCCGGCTTGTTCGATGGCGTCGAGACGCGACTGGTGGCTTCTGCCAGCATCGCCGGGCGTAACCCGCTGGCGTGGCTACGTGGCTTGCGCACCGTCGTCCGCGGCCGTCGCGACGCGCTTTGCTTCATGGCGGCCGAAAATGTCGCCGCCGTGATCGGGTTCGGCGGCTATCCCGCGGTCCCGGCGCTGCTTGCTGCGTTCGCGCTCGGCCGTCCGGCGATCATGCACGAGCAGAACGCCGTCTTCGGGCGCAGCAACCGGCTGCTCGCCAGCCGTACGATGCGGATCGCCGTGAGTT
>JAYTHJ010000239.1:0-3464 GCA_043732725.1 Sphingomonadaceae bacterium
GCTCCTCCCGCCGGCCGACGCGTTGGGTTATGAAATGACGATGATCAATCAGACCCTCGAAGAACTTCGCCCTCAGCTACTTGCGGCGATGCTGCCTAACGTCGCTTTCGATGGCTGGACCGCGGCCACGGTGCGCGCCGGCGCGACCGCTGCCGGCATCGATCCAGACATCGCTAGGCTGTTCTTCAGCGGAGACGCGAGCGCGATGGTCGCGGCGTACACCATCTATGCCGACGAGCGGATGACTGCGGCGGTCAAGGCCGCAGGCATCGAAGCGCTCAAGGTGCGTGCGAAGATCACGTTGTGCGTCCGGACCCGGCTCGAATATGCGGCGGGCGAGCGCGAGGCGGTACGCCGCGCGCTGGCGGTACTGGCGCTGCCGACCAACCTCGCGATGAGCGCGACGACGCTGTGGAAGACTGCCGACGCGATGTGGGCGGCGGCGGGCGATACCGCCACCGACTATAATTACTACAGCAAGCGGCTGATCCTCGCAGGCGTCTACAGTGCGACATTGCTGTACTGGCTGAACGACGAAAGCGAGGGGTGCACCGACAGCTGGGCATTCCTGGACCGGCGGATCGCGGGCATCATGGCGTTCGAGGGTGTCAAGGCGCGGGTGCTGCGCGCCACCGCCAAGTTGCCCGACCCGGTGCGTTTCCTCGGTCGGCTGCGCTATCCGGCAGTGTAATTTACAGGTTGCTGCTGATAATCGTTCGCAATTGCAATTCGGCCGCCGTATATAGGCGGTATGGCCAGCGCTTCCTCCATTGCCTCGATGCACCTTGGCGAGGTCGCGTCAATCGTCAGCGTCGATCATGACGGTTGCGATCCGCAGGTCGCGCGCCAGCTCCACGAGATGGGCTTCGATGACGGCGTCGAGATCGAGCTGCTGCACCGCGCCCCGCTCGGCGGTGATCCGCTGGCAGTGCGCGTCGGCAGCATGGTCGTCGCGCTGCGCCAGCGGCTCGCTGCACTGATCGTCATCGAACCGGTCGGCTTGCACTACCGCGACGCCGCCGAGTGAACGCGCCGCTGCTCAGCCCGGTCGTCGCGCTGGTCGGCAATCCCAATGCCGGCAAGACCAGCCTTTTCAATGCGCTGACCGGTTCGCGACAGAAGGTCGGCAACTATCCCGGCGTCACCGTCGAGCGCAAGGCCGGGCGGCTGGCGTTGCCAGACGGGCGCGGCGTCGAGCTGATCGACCTGCCGGGAACCTACAGTCTGTCGTCGCGCTCCCCCGACGAGGCAGTGACGCACGACGTGGTGATGGGCGATGCCGTGGGTGAACGCCGCCCCGATGCGATCGTCGTTGTCGTCGACGCGACCAACCTACGCAATCACCTGCGCTTCGTGCTCGAGCTGCGCCAGCTTGGGTTGCCGATGGTGGTGGCGCTCAACATGGCCGATATGGCCGAGCGCGACGGTACCGACATCGACATCGCCCGGCTGTCGAGCCTGCTCGGCATGCCGGTGGTGCCGACGGTGGCGGTCCGCAAGCGCGGGCTGAGCGAGCTCGCCGAAGCGCTCGCGTCGCTGCTGCGGGACGCCCCTGACCGGCTCGGTGCCGCGACCGGGACGCCTTCGCTTTCCACCGACATTACGACGCTGCAGCGCGAAGCGCGCGCCATCGCCGGTGCGGTGATCTTCCAGCGCGGCCAGACCAAGCGCTGGACGCAGCGGCTCGACCGCATCGCGCTGCACCCGGTCATCGGTCCCTTCCTGCTCGCGGCGCTGATCTTCATCATGTTTCAGGGCGTCTTCACGCTCGCCGAAGCGCCGATGGGATGGCTCGCGGACGGCGTCACCCGGCTGCAGGCAGTGATCACCGCGGTACTGCCCGACGGCGCGCTGCGCTCGCTGCTGGTGGACGGCGTGCTGGGCGGCGTCGGCGCGGTGGTAGTGTTCCTGCCGCAGATCCTGATCCTGTTCTTCTTCATCCTGTGCCTCGAACAATCGGGCTATATGACGCGTGCGGCGTTCCTGATGGACCGGCTGATGGCGAGCGTCGGCTTGAACGGCCGCGCCTTCATCCCGCTGATCTCGAGCTTCGCCTGTGCCATTCCCGGCATCATGGCGACGCGCACCATCGCCGACCCGCGCGACCGGCTGACGACGATTTTGATCGCGCCGCTGATGACCTGCTCGGCGCGGCTGCCGGTCTATGCGATCGTCATCGCCGCGTTCATTCCGAACCGCAGCGTCGGTGGCATTTTTGGGTTGCAGGGGCTGGTGCTGTTCGGCCTGTATATTATCGGCGTACTTGGCGCGCTGCTCGCCGCATGGGCGCTGCGCCGCACGGTCACGAAAGGCCCCGCCCCGACGTTCCTGATGGAGATGCCGAAATATCAATGGCCCGCTGTGCGCGACATCGGCATCGGGCTGTACCAGCGCGCCGCCGCCTTCCTCGGCCGCGCCGGTGGCATCATCCTGCTGTCGACGGTGCTGCTGTGGGCGCTGGCGACCTGGCCCAAGCCGCCCGTCGGCTACAGCGGCACCGCGCTCGAATATTCGGTTGCCGGCCGCATCGGCGGCGCGCTCGAGCCGGTGTTCCGGCCGATCGGCTTCAACCGCGAGATTGCGCTGGCGCTGGTCCCCGGCATGGCGGCGCGCGAAGTCGCAGTCAGCGCGCTCGCCACGGTCTATTCGCTGCAGGGCACCAGCAAGGAGCACACCGAGCCGCTGGTTCAACGCCTGCGCACCGGCTGGACGCTGCCGACCGCGCTGGCGTTCCTCGCGTGGTATGTGTTCGCGCCGCAGTGTATCTCGACGCTGGCGGTGACGCGGCGTGAGACCGGCGGCTGGAAATGGCCGGGGTTCATGTTCGGCTATCTGTTCGCGATGGCGTATGTCGGAGCGGGCGTGACGTATTGGGCGGCGCGGGCGCTAGGGTAGCGCCCGGCGCAATATGGGCTCGACGGCAGGCTACCATCGCGCGCGCCGTCCCGCTACAAACCGCCGCATGATCCTCGACTGTCCTGCGTGTGGCGCGCGCTACCGGTTGCCCGACGATGCGATCCCGCCCGACGGCAAAGCCGTGCGCTGCGCCCGCTGCAAGCACAGCTGGGTCGAACTCGGCACGCCATTCGCCGCGGAGGTGTTACCGGTGGAGACTATCTCGCCCGTCATGGCAGACGCGATCTTGCCCTTCGATGCGGCTCCCGAAGCGGGCGCGATTCCGGCGGAGACCACCTGGGAAGCTGACGCCCCTGCCCTGCGCCGCCGCCGCTGGTTGTGGCTGGTGCCGCTCCTCCTGCTGATTGCGCTGGCCCTCGGCGCCGCCGCCGTGTTGACCCGCGTCGTCACGCTCCCGGCCTCGTTGGCATCCCGCCTAAACTTGCCTGCGCTCACCCTGCCCGCCATCGCTCTGCCCGTCATCGAGCTACCGCCGCTGGACCTGACGCGCGTGCCCTATGCCGGGCCGTGGCTCGAACGCCGCCTCCACCCGCCCGCGCAGCCGCCGG
>JAYTHJ010000240.1:0-3464 GCA_043732725.1 Sphingomonadaceae bacterium
CGCGACGCCAACCAGCGGCGCGATCAGACCGGGCGGCGTCGCCGGCGGCGATTGCAGCGTCACCGCGCTGAACCGGTACAGCGGCCCCGGCACGACGGCTAGCGTCACCGTCGCCGGCTGTCCGGGAGCTGCCGGCGGCACGATCTTCGCCGCGGTCGTGCCACCGTAATAGCCCTGCGCGCGCAGTAGCTGGTCGATCAGCTCGCTATCCTCGGTGATCCGGCGGTTGAGCTGGGCGATGTTCGCCGTCGCCTTGCGGCCTTTGTAGAGCTCCGATAGCTCGCGGAAGCGCGCGTCGAGGTTGAGCGGGCCGAGCCCGATTACGGTCGAGGTGTAGCGCACCCCGGCAAGCTCGGGGTCGGCGGCGGGGGTATCGGCGAGGGTTGGCGCGAGCGCACTAGTTGCAGCAGCCGCCGCCGGATCGATCGGAGCGCGCCCGGTAACCGGCGCGGCCGTCGCCGGCCAGTTGACGCCAAGTCCCGGCAGCGGCGTCATCGTCTCGAGGCTTGGATCGGCGGGTGGGGTTCGCGGCGGAGATGGCTGCGCTGCCGCCGTTGCCGCTGCTGCCACAAACATCACGCAGGCAGCAGCCTTGACCGAGCGAAACACCATCGCGCCGCTCTAGCTGAGGCGGCCCGCCCCGCAAAGCATATTGGCCCTGGCGAATGCGACGAAGCGCGTCGCTGGCACGACTGCAGTGGATGTGCAACAAACGGATATATTCAGGAGGAACCGCCATGCACGCTCCGCGCCGCCCCAGCCAGTCCGGACCCCGTGGCGGCGGCATCTGGCTAGCGGTCAGTCTGCTGATCGGCGGCGCGCTCGGCGGTTATTACCATCAGGGCTCGCTCGGCGTGGTGATCGGGCTGGCGGTGGGCATCGGGCTCGCGTTGCTCGGGTCGCTGCGCGGCAGGGGCGCTTAAATCATCCCCGGCTTCCGAGAAGGGAACCAAGTCGCTTGGCGTGGTGAAGGGGCGGCGCCATGCTGAGAGCCTTGCAACGCTGGCCGCAACGCGCTGAAGGCTGAGAGAAATCGGGTAAGTCGCCCTTTTGTCAAACGGGTACGTCACTCTCCGAACCATCTCTCTTCGAAGACGGCGAGGATGAAGATCAGCTCAGCCTTCGCCGCATCCACACCACGCGCCTGATCACTGCCACCGTCGCCGGGTCGCAGTCGTCCCAGCTTGGGTAGGCGTCGCTGTCGCTGCGGATCGACAGCCCTTTGGTTGCCGGGTTGACCCTGAGGCGCTTGACCGGCTGCGCGTCGTCGGTGCGCAGCACGTAGATGCCGTCGCGCAGCCGCTCGCGGTCGTCGGTGTCGACGATAATGTTGTCGCCGTCGGCGAGCGTCGGCAGCATCGAATCGCCTTCGACGCGGATCGCCGACAGCCCCTCGGGGCGACCGGCGGTGATCGTCCGCACATAGCTCGACTGGAACACGAGTACCGAAACCGGCTGCTCGTCGTCGGGCAGCGCGCCGGGTCCCGCCGACGCACCGATGTCGAGGTGCGGAATCAACACCTAGTCGCTGCCCTGCGAACGCGCGTCGAGGCGTGCCATGACGACGTGGCCGGCACGCTCGGGCGGACCGCCGAGCAGCCGCTCGGCGATGCCGAAATGCGCCGCGAGCTTGCGGCGGTCGTCCTCGCTCAAGTGCCGGGGCACGCCGCGTTTGACAAATTGCTGGCCATAGGTCGGATTGCGGCCGAGCAACCGCGACAACGAGGCATAGCAGACCGCTTCAACAGACGCCTGAACGTTATTTTACTTGCACTGAAGCAAGCCCAATCCTGCTCATTCCGAGCGAAGTCGAGGGACGCCAAGCCCGAAATAGCGGGTTCCTCGACTTCGCTCGGAATGAGCAAGATCGGATTGCTCCATCAAAAAAAGTTGACTCCGGGCGCACCCGCCCGCCGCGTCGGAACCGCACGGGAACCGCGTTCGCGGATACATCGTTCCGCCCGGCATGCTTATCCACGTCGACGATCGCTCGCCCGGCATCACTCGTGTCAAGGCAGGCAAACGCTGGGCTTATTACCAGCCCGATGGCGTTGCCATCACCGATCTGGACGAGATTGCGCGGCTGGACAAGCTCGCTGTCCCGCCGGCCTACCAGAAGGTCTGGTTCTGCTCTGATTCCAATGGGCATCTGCAGGCGACCGGCTACGACGCCAGGGGGCGCAAACAATACCGCTATCACGCCAGCTTCCGCGAGCAGCGAGAGGCCGACAAATACGACCGCTGCGGCAGGTTCGGAGAAGCGCTGCCCGATCTGCGGAAAGCGGTCGAGGCCGACGTCGCGCGACGCGGTCTCGGCAAGACCAAGGTCGTCGCCGCGGTCGTCCGGCTGCTCGACGAAGGCCATATCCGCGTCGGCAACGACTGCTACGCCGCCGAGAACGACAGTTACGGCGCGACGACGCTGCTGACCGATCACAGCGCGGTGCACGGTGCGAAAGTCAGCCTCGAATACCGCGGCAAGTCGGGCAAGCAGCAACATGTCGAGATCAGCGACGCGGCGCTAGCCAAGATCGTCCGCCGCTGCCAGGACTTGCCCGGCCAGGCGCTGTTCCAGTTCGTCGGCGACGACGGTGAACCGCACCGCATCGGCTCGGGCGACATCAACGCCTATATCCAGGCTCACATGGGAGACGGCTTTTCGGCCAAGCACTTCCGCACCTGGAGCGCCAGCGTCATCGCCTTCGAAGCGATCCGGTCGGGCGCGGCGACGCTGAAGGAGGTGCTGGTGCCGGTCGCCGCGGCGCTCGGCAACACGCCGGCGATCAGCCGCAAGAGTTATGTCCACCCGGCGCTGATCGCGGCGATCGGCGACGGCCTCTGGGCGGAGTTGGCGGCGGTAAAGCTGCCGCGGGCAATGCAGTATCTGACTCCGGCGGAGCGCGGGCTGATCGCGTTTCTCGGCTCCGCCGGCACAACCGCCCGCAAGACCGGCAGCCGCGCCGCAGCGCCGCCGCCGGTCATCGCCGAAGCCGCTACTTCAACGAGATTTTGACGCCGCCAGCGCCGGCACTGAGTTGAAGCCCCTTCGAGCGCGTGCTGATCTCGAGCGTCACGCCATGCTCGTTCTTGAGCCGCAGCGAGCCCGAGCCCTTGAGCGCGGTCGCGCTGGCATCGAGCTTGGTGTAGAGCCCGGCGAAATCGGACACATTGGTCAGGTCATAGACCTCGCCCGAGCCCCGGACGTTCGACACGCCGATGTCACCGATCGAGATACCGCCGATATTGAACGGATAGGTCTTGCCGTGGAACATCAGATTGCCGCCGCCGATGTTGCCGCCGACGAGGAAGCCGAACTGCGTCTCAGCGATGCTGATCGTGCCCGACGGACGCAAGGCCCTTGCCGCCAGCGGGCTGCCGCCCAAAACCAGCGCCGCCGTCGAGGCGAGCACGATATTGCGCCAGATCGTCATAGTATAATCCTTAACCGAAGGCCCCACGCCACG
>JAYTHJ010000241.1:0-3463 GCA_043732725.1 Sphingomonadaceae bacterium
CCGAGCACCGCGACGGTCAGCTCGTGCCCGGCGATGAACGGCTCGGCGAGCAGCTGCACGAAATGCTCCCACGGCCCGACGGCATCGCGCATGATCGGATCGCCGTAGTTCGAGCCCTCGGTAATTATTGCGACGCCGACGCTCGAGCCCTCGTTGACCGGCTTGAGCACATAGGGACGCGGCAGCGGGTCGGCGTCGAACAGGCTATCCGAGGCGACCACGCGACCCTCGGGCATAAGGATTCCGAGTGGCGTCAGCAACCGCTTGGTCAGCTGCTTGTCGATCGCGATTACCGATGCGGCGAGCCCCGAATGCGTGTACTTCAGCCCCATCAGGTCGAGCAGTCCCTGCACCGTGCCGTCCTCACCCGGTGTGCCGTGAAGCGCGTTGAAGACAACATCGGGAGCGGCCGCGGCGAGCCGCTGCGCGATGTCGCGCGCCATGTCGATCCCGGTGACGCGGTGACCAAGCCGGACCAGCGCCGCAGCGATGCCCGCGCCGCTGGTCAGCGACACGTCGCGCTCGGCCGACCAGCCGCCCATGAGCACCGCGACGTGCATCAGGCGACACCCACCCGTGCGATCTCCCATTCGAGCGCGATACCCGAGTGCGCCAACACCCGCGCGCGGACCTCGTCGCCAATCGCTTCGATGTCGGCGCTGGTCGCGTCGCCGGTGTTGAGCAGGAAGTTCGCGTGCTTCTCCGAAACTTGCGCGCCGCCGCGGCGCAGTCCGCGGCAACCTGCGGCATCGATCAGCTGCCACGCCTTGTGCCCCGTGGGATTCTTGAACGTCGAACCGCCGGTGCGCGAACGCAGCGGCTGCGCTGCCTCGCGTTCGGCCGCGATCCGGTCCATCTCGGCCGCGATGACGCTGCGGTCGCCGGGACTGCACTCGAACAGTGCCTCGACCACGACGGCACCGCCAGGCAGCGCCGAATGGCGGTACGCGAAGCCTAGATCTCCCGTTTTAAGCACCGCGATGCTGCCGTCGCGGCCGATGACCGTGGCCTCGACCAGCACCGCAGCGACATCGCGGCCGTAAGCCCCGGCGTTCATCGCAACCGCCCCGCCGACGGTTCCCGGGATGCCGCGCAAAAACTCGATCCCGGCGAGGCTCGCATCGCGCGCCGCGCTGGCCACGGTGATGCCGAGCGCGGCGGCCCCGGCGCGAACGCGGTTCCCCTCGATGCTAATTTTGGCGAACGACTTCGGCAGGCGAACGACGACACCGGGGACGCCGCCGTCGCGGACGATCAGGTTCGAGCCGACACCGACGGCGAGCACTGGGGTGTTGCGGGGGAGATCGCGCAGGAAATCGCTAAGATCAGTCACATCCGCCGGCCGAACCAGCCATTCGGCTGCACCACCGGCGCGGAACCAGATAAAGCCGGCGAGACTGGCTTGCGCTGCGATACTGCCCCGGACGGGAGGAATCGCGGTCCGCGAGGCAACGAGCGTCGTCATCCCTGAACCGCCTCGATCGCGCCCGCCAGCCCCGCCGCCCAGCGCGTGATGTCGCCAGCGCCGAGGCACACGACCATGTCGCCCGGCACGATCAGCCCGGCGAGCTGCACCGCGAGATCGTCAGCCCCGCTCGTCGTCAGCACCGACCTATGTCCAGCACGCCGCAGGCCGATTGCCAGCGCGTCGCTGTCGATGCCGTCGATCGGCGCTTCGCCCGCCGCATACACCGGCGCGACCAGCACGATATCGGCATCGTTAAACGCGGTCTGGAAATCGCCCATGAGTGATTGCAGCCGGGTGAAGCGGTGCGGTTGGACGACGGCGATAACGCGCCCCGTCACGCCCTCGCGCGCCGCCGACAGCACTGCGCGGATCTCGACCGGATGGTGGCCGTAGTCGTCGATGATCGGTACGCCGCCGATCTCGCCGACCTTGGTGAAGCGCCGCTTGACCCCGCCGAAGCGCGCGAAGCCGCTGCGGATGGCGCTATCGTCGATGCCGAGCTGGTCGGCGACGGCGATGGCGGCGAGCGCGTTCTGGACATTGTGGCGTCCGGGCATCGGCAGCATCAGGTTGTCGATGCGCCGCTCATGGCCGAGCCGGTCGCGCAGCACGACCTCAAAGCGGTTGCCGCCCGGCACCGGCTGGACGTTCTCGCCGCGGACATCGGCCTGCGCGGCGAAGCCGTAGGTGACGATGCGGCGGTCCTGAACGCGCGGCAGCATCGCCTGCACTTCGGGGTGATCGAGGCACAGTATGCCCGCGCCGTAAAACGGCACCTCCTCGACAAAGGCGACGAAGGCGTCCTTGACGCGCTCGAAATCGCCGTAGTGATCGAGGTGTTCGGGATCGATGTTGGTGACGACGCCGATCGTGCCGCCGAGCCGCAGGAAGCTGCCATCGCTCTCGTCGGCTTCGACCACCATCCACTCGCCCGCGCCGAGCCGCGCATTCGAGCCATAGGTGTTGATGATCCCACCGTTGATCACCGTCGGGTCGAAGCCGCCGGCATCGAGCAGCGCCGCCACCATCGACGTCGTTGTCGTCTTGCCGTGCGTGCCAGCAATGGCGACGGTCGATTTCAGCCGCATCAGCTCAGCCAACATCTCGGCGCGGCGCACGATCGGAATGCGGCGCTCGATGGCACGTTCGACTTCGGGATTGCCGCGCTTGATCGCGGTCGAGGTGACCACCACCGCCGCGTTGCCGAGGTTGTCGGCATCGTGACCGATGAAGACGGTGATGCCCTTGTCGCGCAGGCCCTGCACGACATAGCCTTCGGCGACATCGGAGCCCTGCACGGCGTAGCCGAGGTTGCACATCACCTCGGCGATGCCCGACATGCCGATGCCGCCGATGCCGATGAAATGAATGGTGCCGAACTCGCGGCTGAAATTGGCGGTGCTGGTCATGGCGCGTTCGTTGACAGGAGAGCAACCGTCAGATCGGCGAGTCGCGCGCCCGCATCGGGACGTCCGACCGTCCTAGCGGCCGTGGCGGCATTTGCCAGCGCCTCGGGTAGCGAAATCGCAATTATGGCAGCGGCCAGCGCGAGCGGCTGAAAGTCGGGCTCGGCGAACAGCGTGCCCGCACCGGCGGCGATGAACTCCTCGGCATTGGCGGTCTGGTGGTCGTCGGTCGCCGCAGCATAGGGCACGAGGATCGCGGGGCGTCCGATTACGGCCAGTTCGGCCATCGTCGAGGCCCCCGATCGCGCGATCACCAGATGGGCCGCCGCGATCCGCTCGGGCAGGTCGGGCAGATAGCTGGCGACCTCGGCGTCTACCCCGGCTGCGGCATAAGCGGCGCGCACCGTATCGAGGTCCTCGGGGCGCCCCTGATGGACAACCGAGAGGCTCGCACGCCGTTTCGGGGGCATCATCTCGATGGCGGCCGGGACAACCCGCGACAGGATACCCGCACCCTGGCTGCCACCGGTAATCAGCAGGCGGAGCCGCTCGCCCGCGAGCGGCGGCACGAAGGGGCGTAGGCCGAGCT